>DASWQX010000522.1:0-5743 GCA_036403495.1 Thermoanaerobaculia bacterium | reverse complement strand
CGACTGCGATGCGGTCCGCGTTGGGCCCTCCCTCTCCTTCAGGAGAGGGACCGAGGGTGAGGTCGCAGGCCACAAACATCCCGATACTGCGAGAGGGAGGGCCCAACGGCCGACCGCTCCTTGCGGGACTACGTCAATAGTTGAGCCGCTTGGCCATGAAATCCCTGAAGGGGTTCGGCTTACGCCCCGGCGCGTCGTAGGTGAAGGCGAGGAGCACCCTCTCCCCCGCGTCCGCCAGCGTGACCCCGCGGTGGAGCACGCGCCCGCCGCGCATCACCAGCAGGTCGCCGGGGCGCATCTCGACGGTGCTGCGCGGGAAGAGCGAAAAGAGCTGCGGGACGGCGTAGAACGGATAGAGCAGGAACTTCAGCCAGCGCGACAGGCCGGCGGAGATGAACTGGGTCTGCCCCCGGTTGGTGTTCTCCAGCGTCACCAGCGCCACGTAGGGGTGGCCGTCGAGGTGCCAGCGGAACCCGTGGTCCCGCCGTTCGTAGACCTGCACCCGCATCGACCGCCGCGAGCTGCCGAGGGGAGCGAGAGGCGCGCCGGCGAACTCCTCGGCGAGCGGGCGCACCCGTCGCTCACCGATCTCCTCCACCTCCGGCAGGTGAGCATGGATCTGGTCGCCGTCGACGACCCTGTAGCGAGGTCCCAGGCCGCCGCGGCCGTGGACCTCCCGGAGCAGGTCCTGGCGCTCGGCGACGTGCCGCCGCAACCGCTCGAGCTCGTCGGCGGTCAGAAACCCAGGAACGTGACGATAGGCCTCGATCTCGCTCCCCTTTCAGTCCCGTAGTCGGTAAACGCTGGCGTTCGGGTCGGCGTACACCGGCTCGAACCAGCGCTGGAAGGCGGAGTCCTCCGGGAACGGCAGGGCCACCCCCTGCCGCTGCCGCGGCAGCAGCAGGTAGCCCACCCCCAGCCAGCGCAGCCGGTCGTTGAGCTCCGCGGGATCGCGCAGGCCGCCGAGCACGCGGTCGAACCGGCCGAGGCCGATCCAGTCCCCCAGGAAGCGCCCGCGCGCGTAGTAGGTCATGTTCTCGGCGTGGAGCGCCCAGACCGCGTAGCCGCTCCCCAGGGTGCGATTGAGATAGGAGACCGCCGCGTAGCAGGGCTGCCGGCGCGCGAGGTAGGCCTCCCGCCGCTCCGCCGTCAGCGGCAGCGGACCCTCGCGATGGACCGCGTAGCCCGCGTAGAGCCATCCGGGCAGCAGACAGACGGCGCAGACCGCCGCCGTCCGCCCCGGAGCGGAGCGGGCGAGCGGCGGCGCCAGCACTCCCGCCGCCGCGATGCTGAGCAGCGGCAGGGCGGGCACCAGGTAGCGGGCGTCGGCGGGGAGCGCCAGGCAGGCGAAGGCGTAAGCGGCCGGGAACGCCAGCAGGCGCCGCTGCCGGGGATCGCGGCAGGCCGCCAGCAGGGCCCACGGCAGGAGCCCGAGGTAGAACGGCGAGATCGGCGGCTGGCCGTTGTACTTGACCCGGTCGAACACCAGGTCGTACGGCAGGCGGACCAGGTCGACCAGGCGCGCGCCGAAGACACCCTCGCGCCCGATCGGCGTCCCATCCGGCCTGGAGGGGGGCGCCAGGAAGCTGTGGAAGCGGACGGGAGCCCAGGGGCCGGCGACCCCGAAGGTCTGTGAGAAGAACGGGAAGACCGGGTTGCCGGTCCAGGCGTAGATCCGCCCGTACCAGGGGAGCAGCAGAGCGGCGGCGACGGCGCCGAACAGCAGGGCGCTCCGCCAGCGGGCGCGCGCCGTCCGGTCCGGCAGGCGGCCGAAGAGGACCGTCAGCCCAACCACCCCGAGCACGAACAGGCCGAGATACTTCGTGTCCGCCGCCGTGGCCGCGAAGGCCGCGGCGAGCGCCAGCCATCGCCGTTCTCCCGTGCCCCGCCAGCGCCGCGCGGAGTAGAGCGCGGCGGTGATGAAGAGGGTGAGGGCGGCCTCCAGGTAGGCGTTGCCCGCGAGGTAGGCCACCAGCGGGTCGCCGAGGAACACGGCCGCCGCCAGCCAGCCGGCAGATCTGCCGGAGAAGGCCTCCCGCGCCCAGGCCCAGACCAGGGCCGCGGTGAGCAGGGTCATCAGCCACTGCACGCCGTGCGCCGCGACGTCCGGAGCGAACAGCATGACCAGGGCGAAGAGCATCTCGTTGGCCTGCGGGAAGACCGGGAAGCGCAGGTCGCGCAGGAAGGGCACCCCGCCAACCTCCAGGAAACCGCGCGCGAACGGGAGGTGGTAGAGGGTGGCGTCGAACGCCGTGGGGGGATAGAGCGGCAGGACGCAGAACGGCAGCGCCACCGCCGCTCCCACCATCCCGCGCCAGCCGCGGAGCCGGTGGAGAGCGGCGCCCACCGCCGCCGGCAGCCGGCGCCAGAGGCGAAACCCCAGGAGATGGATGGCACCTGCGGCGATCAGCACCGGCAGGGGCCGGAGGAGGCCGGCGAGGCCGAGGAGCAGCCCCAGGTGGGCGAGGGCGGCGAGGCCCAGGGCCATCGGCACCGCCCACCGCTCGACCGCGCTCTCCAGGTCACTGGTCAGCAGCAGCCGGCCGAGCACGTAGGCCGTGGCCGCCAGGGCCGCCAGCACGCACGGCACTCCCAGCAGCAGGGAGGAGGCCTGGAGGAGCGCGGGCATGGGCCGGCCTTGTCCGGGTCAGACCTGCCGGGAGGGTCCGGGCTTCGCGGCCACCCAGGTCAGGAGATAGCCGAAGCGGCCGGGCCAGCGCCAGCGGGTCTCCAGGAACTGGAAGGGGGCGAGCATCAGGGGGGTCAGCCGGTAGAGCGGGATGCCGCGAGTATAGAAGAAGAGGTCGGCCATCCGCAGGAAGCCGGGCAGGGTGAGGATGCCCGTCCGCGCGATCGGCCGCAGTCCGGCGTCCTCCAGGTCCCGCCGCAGCTCGCCGGCGCTGAAGGACTTCTCCGGCGCGTAGAGGTACTGGCCGAAGGCGTCGAGGATCCAGACCATCAGCGGCCGCAGGAAGAGGTTCCACTTGTGCGGCACGCCGACGATCGCCCGGCCGCCGGGACGGAGCACGCGCTGGATCTCGCGCAGGCTGTCGCGGTACTCGTCGATGTGCTCGATGGTCCCCATGGTGTAGACGGCGTCGAAGGAGCCCGTTGGGAACGGCAGCTCGCGGATGTCGGCCCGCAGCAGCCGCAGGGGGTGCCCCGCGGCGACGGCGTTGCGGCGCGCCCGCTCGGCCACCACCCGCGAGAGGTCGAGGCCGACCACCTCCGCCCCCTGGGCGCGCATCCAGTCCAGGATGCGGGTGTTGAACGCCTCGTTCCAGAGGTCCAGCTTGAGGATCTTCTTCCCGCGGAGATCCCCGAGCGCGCTCTCGATCAAGGCGATCTCGCAGCGGCGGTAGTACCGGGTGCTCGGCGCGGCGCTGAAGTCGCGGACCGAGGCCGCCACCTCGTCCCACGTCCGGCGCTGCCGCTCGCGGAGCGAGGGCTCCGGCGCCGGCTCGAACCGGATCGGCTCGCGGGTCTGAATCTCGATCATCTCCCCTCCATCTACGGCAATCGCTGCAATCCATCGATCGTGGAGACAAGGCCCGCCGTCAGGGACCGAGGGCAGTAGCCCAGATCCCGGACCGCCTTGGCGGAGCTGAAGCGCCACTCCCAGAGCAGGTTCCGGACTGCCGTAGCATATCCGCCTCCGGCCTCGTGGCCACGCAGCCGGTCGACGAAACCGGCGGCCGTCAGCACCGCGCCGCCAGGCAGGGAGAGCGCCAGCCGCGACGCTATTCCACCACGCGACGCCGTCACGCGATCGGCGAGCTCCCGCGGCGAGACCTCCTCGCCGCCCAACAGGTACTCCTCCCCCACCGCGCCGCGCGCCTCCGCCGCCAGCAGGCCCTCGACCACGTCGTCGACGAAGACCAGGTTCCGCGCCTGCCGGCCGCCCGCCAGCCAGATCCGGGGGCCGCCGCGCGACAGGCGGCGGATCTCCGAGGTGATCCGGTTCGGGTGCGACGGGTGATCGGGGCCGAAGACGAGCGATGGGCAGACGGTGACCGCCGGCAGCCCCGCGCGGACGAGCGCCCTGATCCCGCGCACCGCCTCCACCTTGGAGCGCGCGTAGAGAGCCGGAGCCGGATCGAAGCCACCCCCCTCCGTGCGCGGCCGCCCATCCTTCGAGGGACCGTAGATCAGGGCCGTCGCGACGTGGACGAAGCGCGCGGCCCCCGCCTCGCCGGCCCGCCGGGCGAGGTCCAGGGTGGCCTCGACGTTGACCGCCGCCATCTCGCGGACCGTGACCCCGGGGCGCTGGCGCATGCCGGCCAGATGAAAGACCGATTCCGCTCCGGAGAGCCCCGGCGCCCAGGAGGCCGCGTCGAGAAGATCCCCGGCGACGATCCGCAGCGCCGGATGATTCAGGTCCGCCAGGCTCTCCGGTTGCCGGCAGAGCGCCACCACGGAGCGCCCGCGAGCCAGCAGGGCCGCGACCAGCGGCCGGCCGAGGAAGCCCGAAGCTCCGGTGACGAAGGCGGTGCCGTTCAGCGCTCCGCCTCCACCGGTTCCTCGCGGAAGACCATGGAGCTCAGGAGCTGGTCGACGCCGCCGGCCCGGCGAGCCAGGCGGACCTCGCCATCCTCCTGGAGCGCGTAGACCGGCGGAGGAACGCCGGCATAGGAGCTGGCCCGCGAGATCGAATAGGCGCCGGCATCGCAGAAGGCCAGCGCGTCCCCCGTCTCCAGGCGAGGAAGACGGCGCCGGACGTCGAGCACGTCGAGCGTGTTCAAGGTGCTGCCGGAGAGGTGATAGAAGCGTCCGCCCTCCCCTGTCGCGGCCTCGCGAAGCGGCAGGATGCGCCGGCTGAACAGTAGAGGCGACTCGGGTAGCGCGTTGCGGCTGGCGTCCAGGAACGCCCACGCTCCGTTCACCCCCCGCACCCGCGAGACCAAGACCATCGCATCGCCGACGATCGCGCGTCCCGGCTCGGCCACGAGCGCCGGCCGCACCGGCAGCCGCGCCCCGTCCACCATCTCGCGGAACTTCCCCGCCAAGCGCGTGGCGAACTCCTCCTGGCTCCCCGTACCGCCGGAAGCCGGAAGGTCTCGCCAGCGCGCGAGCAGCCGCCGGAGCCCGATCCGCCGCAGCGAGGGCGACGGGATGCCGCCGCCCAGGTTGACCTCCCGGATCGCCACGCCGGTTTCGGCGGAGACTCGCGCGATCAGCGCCAGCACGCCGCGAAACCCCTTCATGAAGCCGGCGAGGGACGACTGCTGCGTGCCCAGGTAGAAGTTGACCGCCATAGGCTCGATCCAGCCCGAGCGGGCGAATCGCCGGCACGCCTCCAGCACCTCCCTCTTGTCGAAACCTACCCGCCGGTTGAGGCGATCGAGGATCGAGAGAGCGAGGCCGCCCTCGGCGCGCAGACGCAGCGACACCCGGACCCGCCGGCCCAACCGCGCCGCGGCGCTCGCCAGCAGCTCCAGATCCTCCGGGCGATGGGCATGGACCAGCGGCACGCCCGCCCGCAGCACCGCGTCGACCTCCTCCGGCGTCAGCACCGGCCGCGCGTACGCGATCCGCTCTGGAGGAAAGCCGCAACGGAGCGCCAGCTCCACCTCAGCGGCATGGCTCGCCAGCAGATGGCTGCCGCACCGCGCCAGCGTCTCCAGCACCGCCGCCTCGTGGTTCGTCTTGGCGCAGTAGCGCAGGACGGCGCCGGGAAGCCCCCGTTCGAGAGCCCTGTAATTGGCGATCAGGCGGGCTTCGCTGAGGAGAAAGAAGGGAGTGC
>DASWQX010000521.1:0-2337 GCA_036403495.1 Thermoanaerobaculia bacterium | reverse complement strand
GTCTGTTGACCCAGGGCATCGGCCTTCGGCCTCAGCCCTGGGCTAGGTTCTCCCGGCCCGTTGGGCCGGTTTTGTTAGGTGTTCTAAGGCGTGCCTGGCGTATAAATCCTGGCGACGGATTCCCGAGCTTCTTCGTAGATCTAGATAACCGCCGGCACAACCCGCCCCAGCAACCGCTCCGCCGCCCCTTCCCCCTCGGCGATCGAATCAGGGAGACCGTAGGCGCCGAGCGGACCCCCTGCGAATTCGAGACCGGGATGAGCGCCGAGCTTTTCGCGCAGGCGCGCCACCAGCGCGGGGTGGCCGACCCGGCGCTGCGGCATCGCCGACGGGTGGCGCCAGACGCGGCTCCAGAGCGGGGGCTCGTTGATTCCGAGAAGCGGGGCGAGGAGGTTGGCCGAGAGCTCCACCAGCTCGGCGTCGGGACGGCCGATGGCGTCGGGGTGCAGCGCCCCGCCCAGGTACACCCGGACCACGGACTGGTCCTCCGGCGTCCGCTCGGGGTGTTTGACGCTCACGAAGGTGACTCCCACCACGGGCGAGCCGGCGGTGCGCGGGACGAAAAATCCGTACTCCCGGGGAGGCCGTTCGACCGCTTGGCGGGGCCAGGCGAGGTGGACCGTCACGGCGGAGGCGTAGGAGATCTGTCCGAGCTCCCCGGCGAGCGGCGGGTCCAGCTCGGAAAGGAGCGTTGCCGCGGCGGGCGCTGGCAGGGCGATCAGGACCGCGTTGGCGGCGAGCGGCGGACCCTCGGGCATCTTTAAAAGGAAGCCCCGGTCCGCGCGGGCGAGCCCCTCCACCCTCTGACCGAGCCGCAGCGTCCCCGCCGGCAGGCGATCGACCAGGGCGGAGACGATCTGGCCGAGCCCGCCGTCGAGCGTGGCGGCCGGAGGCGGCGAGGACGGGCTGGCGGGTCGTCCCGGCTCGCTTCCCGGTCCGGCGCGCCGCGGAAAGCTGGCCGCGAGGCTCAATTCCTCGGTGTCCGCCATGAAGAGCCCGCCCAGCACGGGCTCGTAGAACCGGCGGTAGAGCTCGTCGCCGAACCGCCGCCGCACGAAGGAGGCGACGCTCTCATCGGCGGGGCCTTCTGGTGGGGCCGGTCCGAGCGCGAGCGCAAAGCCCGCCGGCAGGGGGAGCAGGCGACCGTCTTCGAGGACGTCGGTCCTTCCCGCCGGAATGAAAAGGATGCGCTCGCTTAAGCCCAGCCGCTCGCACAGCTTCAGGCCGGCTGGTTTGTGCGTCACCAGCGTATCCGGTCCGCGTTCGAGGAGAGCCCCCTCGCAGCGCTCGGTCGCCAGCCACCCCCCGGGGCGATCCGAGGCCTCCAGAACGACGACCTCGAGGGGGCAGCCGCGCTCGGCGGCTTGGCGAGTCAGATGGTGGGCGGCGGCGAGACCGCCGATCCCGGCACCGACGATCACCACCCGCGGCAGGGAAGGCGGCATGCTTAAGGAACCGCTTCCCTGTTCAGCGCCGGAAGCCAGGTCGAGCCCTGGGTGGCGATCTCCACCACCGCGTCGGCGAAGCGGTCGCCGGCGTTGAGCGCCGGCACCACCTGGAGCGTCTCGCCGCCGTTCCGGCGCCAGATCTCGGCGCCACGGATCGCCAGCTCCTCGAGGGTCTCCAGGCAGTCGGCCACGAAGGCGGGGATGATCACCGCGTGGCGCACGCCCCGCCGCGCCTCGGCCGCGAGCACCTCGTCGGTCGCCGGGGAGAGCCAAGGCGAGCGCCCCAGGCGCGACTGGAAGCAGACGATCGCAGCCTCCTCCGGTACGCCGAGGCGCTCGGCCAGCAGGCGGGCCGAGGCGTGGCACTGGGCGCGATAGCAGTGGCGGTTCGCCGGCCCCACCGCGGCGCAGCAGTCGGCGCGCACGAGGCAGTGGCTGCCGGACGGATCGCTCTTGCGGATCTGGCGCTCGGGCAGGCCATGAAAGCTGAAGAAAACGCGCTCGGGCGCTGGTTCGGGCGCGGGTTTGAGCGCTGGTTTGAGAAACCGCCGCGCCAGCTCGGCGCGCGCCGCGAGGTAGGCGGGGTGGTCGTAGAACGGCGGGATGACCTGAAGGTACGGCGTGTTCCAGCGCCCGGCCGCGAGACGCAGGACGCGCTCGATCGAGGAGCCGGTGGCGGCGGAGCTGTACTGAGGATAGAGAGGAAAGATCACCAGGCGGCTCACCCCGGCCTCGGCGAAGCGGTCGAGGGCGCCGGCGATCGCGGGCTGGCCATAGCGCATCGCCAGCTCCACCTGGACGGCATCGCCCAGAAGCGCCTGGACCTTCGCCGCCAGCGCCCGGCCGTGCACGATGAGCGGCGAGCCCTCGGGCGTCCAGATCTTCTGAT
>DASWQX010000520.1:0-1735 GCA_036403495.1 Thermoanaerobaculia bacterium | reverse complement strand
CGCCATGCACTGGGTTCCGCTCATGTAATAACCCACCCCGTTCGCCGACTCGAGGCGCGGGCGCAGCCGGCGCGCAGTGACGCCGCCGGTCGTGTAGTAGAGCGATTCGAACGGCTGGATGGTGGAGGGGAGCGTCACCTGCCAGAGGGCGCTCGTGCCGGTGTGGGTCCAGGTCAGCCCGAGGCCGCCGCTCCCCACCCGCTCGCCGCCGCTGATGATTGGAACCTCGGAAGGATAGTTCTGCCAGACGATGGGAAACGTGGCGGTTCCGGAATCCGCGGCGCCGAAGGTCAGGGTTCCCGGGCTCGTGGGGCTCAACGGCAGGTAGTAGGTGCCCTGCCGGACCTGAACGGTGATGATCCGGGTGCCTGCGGAGGTGCGAACCACGGCCTGCGCCTTGGCGAGCGACGCGAACGGGCCGTCCGTATGGCCGCCGTTGGGAGCCGCCAGGGTGCCCGACCAGGAATCACTGCCGTTCGTGGCGACGTAATATGTGATGGGAGGCAATCCGAAGGCCGCCGGAGCGCCGACTGTGGCAACCACGGCACTGAAAAACAGGAAGACGAGGAGAAGAGCGGTGGATCGCATGAGTCACCTCCTGGATGAGTGAAGGTCGAGCCGGAAACGCCGAGGCTGACGTTCCCTGGTGGCCCGTTGACGAGGGGTATGGCGTAACGGGAGGGATTGCGATTTCTTCGCAACCCTCCTCACTCAATAAGGTACAGGAGCAGGCAGAAACGGGACAGCGACCCTAGCCGGAGCCCAGAACGAATTGATTTCCATCCGGATCGGCGAAGATGGCGGAGGTGCCCCACTCCTCCTCGCGCGGCTCCTGCACGAAGACCACTCCCTTCGCCGCCAGCTCGCGGCAGGTCGCCTTCACGTCGTCCGCCGTGAAGGAGATCCCGGTGAAGGTCCCGATCCGGTCCTGGTGGCCGGGCGGAGTGAAGAGCGCGATGCCGGTTCCCGACTTCCCCACTCCCAACTCGATCCAGCGCTGCTCGCCGTCGAAGGGTTGATCGGTGACGATGCGGAATCCCAGTTTCTGCGTGTAGAACTCGAGCGCCCGCTGCTGATCGCCGACCGGCACGCCGACGAATTTCATGGCCTTGATCATGACGTCTCCTCCCAAGGGTTGACGGACCGCCGCCCGCGAACCACGAGCGACCGGTAAATCATCGTCCGGCAGAGACTTGCCGCGCAAGGCGGGCGAGGGCTACTATGGCGATGGTTGCCATAGAAAGGAGGCGGGATGACGACGGTGCCGGTGGATGCCTACGTGTTGGACACGCTAATGGCCGACCTCGTCGGGCACGACCGCCAGCCCTCGGCCTTCCTGGTCTACCTCTTCCTCTGGCGGCGGACCCACGGCAGCGGCGAACCGACGGCCCAGGTGAGCCTCCTCGACATCGCGACCGCCACCGGCCTCTCGAAGCGCGCGGTGCAGGAAGCCCTGCGCTCACTGGCCAAGCGGCGGCTGCTGACGATCGAGCGCGAGGGCATCACCGCGGTACCGGTCTACAGCGTGCTTCGCCCGTGGCGGCGGTGACGGCGGTCAGAACTTCTCGGCGGCGATCTGTTTCTGATGTCCTTGTTGTCCTTGCCGTCCTTGTCGTCCTTTACGTCCTCGGTCGTTTTTTCTGCGGCGCAGGCTCTTAGTCTAGTGGCCCGTCACCACATCCTTGGGTGAGAGCCCCCTGGGACCGCCGGCGTCCCGCCGGCTCTAACTAAAACT
>DASWQX010000519.1:0-3486 GCA_036403495.1 Thermoanaerobaculia bacterium | reverse complement strand
GTTGAAGCCGTAGCCCTCGCTGAAGTCGCCGTTGAGCTTGAGCTTGCCCGCATCCACGATGCGGTTGGTGAAGGGATTGTTGACGCCGATGTTGCGGTTGAGCTCGACGTCGGAGATGCGGGCGATGGCGCCGATGCCGAGGCCGAAGTTCGGCGTCACCTGATAGCCGATCGTCGGGTTGACGTCGAAGGCCCGCAGCGCGGCCTTGGTGGAGAGGAAGCGGCCGGCGAACTGGTTCGGGTTCTTCCACTCGGTGGTGAGGCCGAACGGCGTCTCGATGCCGAGGCCGAACTTCCAGGTGGGCGAGAGCGGCGCCACGAAATAGGCGTGGGGCGGGAACTTGGAGAGCGTCTCCTGCTCCGCCGAATAGCCGTTGCCCGGAAAGGGGTTGGCGCCGTTGAAGTCCGCCTTGGTGCTGCGGATCCAGGTGGCGCCCAGCGAGCCCCCCGCCTTCTCGACGAACGCCAGCCCGCCGGCGTTGTAGTACAGCATCGAGGGATCGTCGGCCTGCGCGGTGAAGGCTCCGGCCATCCCCAGAGCCTTGGAGCCCTGCTCGAAAATGCTGAACCCGGCCCCGTGGACGGGGACCGCGGCCAGCGCGGCGAGGGCAACGACGCTCAAGGCCCTCCCCATCAATCCTCCTCGCCTCTGCATGGAATCTCCTCCTGTCTTGCGATCGCGAATGGAAAGTGACGCCGACTCCGGTTCCTTCAAACGAGCCCCGAGATCAGGGAAATCGGGTCTCGGATCGGTCTTTTTCGGCTGGCCTAAACGTTAGTCTCAACTCCCAGGGGTGTCAACGCCCGCGCGGGGGGCTCGCCGGGGGGGACAAACTGCTAGAGTAAGCGCCCTTGGAGGAGAGGAACATGTTCGAAAGCCCGGTCCATGAAGAGACCTTCAACAAGTTGCGGGAGTACCTCGGGGAGCTGTTCGAGGAGCCCTATCACGACCCCGACAGCGACCACTTCTACGTCCGCTACGGCTCGACCGTGCTGGAGATCTCCGTGGAGCCCTACGGCCCGGAGGAGACGATGGTCGTCATCATGTCCTATTGCGTGCAGGACGTGGAGCTCGACGAGGAGCTGATGGCGGGGCTGCTGGAGCTCAACCACGAGATTGCCTGCGGCCACTTCTCCCTGGTCGGCAACGACATCTTCTTCGCCCACTCGGTGTTCGGCAGCAACCTCGACCCGCGCGACCTGCTGCGGGCGATCACCGCCGTAGCCACGGTCTCCGACGACTACGACGACCGCATCGTGGCGCGCTACGGCGGCCAGACCGCCCTCGAAAAGATCCAGGACACCGGCGGCCGGCGGCGGCGCCAGGAGGTCGGCCCCGAATGAGCGGCGGGAGCATTGCCCCCGCTTCACTGCGCCCCGCTCACCACTGATTGCTCTTGACCGCCGCCTCCGCCTCGCGGTCGAGCTCGCGCGTCTTCTCGGCCTCCCGCTTGTCGTAGAGCTTCTTGCCCTGCACCAGGGCGAGCTCCACCTTCACCCAGTTCCCCTTCAGGTACATCGAGAGCGGCACCACGGTCAGACCTTTAAGCTGGGTACGGCCGAACAGCCGCTCGATCTCCCGCTTGCGGAGCAGCAGCTTGCGCGCCTGCTCGGGGTCGTGGTTCTCGCGGTTGCCGTGGCTGTAGGCGCTAATATGGGCGCCGACGAGGAAGGCTTGGCCGTCCTTGAAGTCGACGTAGCTGTCCTTGAGCTGCACCCGCCCCTCGCGGACCGACTTGACCTCGGTCCCCTTCAGCCGGATGCCCGCCTCGAAGCTCTCCAGGACGTGGTACTCGTGCAGCGCCCGCCGGTTGCTCGCCAGCGGGCGGACGGCGTTCTTGTCCTTGGTCGACATGGGGGGGAGTGTATCAAGGCGCCGTGCGGTACGATCTCCTCTCCACGGGAGGAGACGATGAGAAAGACAGTGCACGGAGCTTCCATCCTGGCGCTCGCCCTGGCTCTTGGCGCAACCGCCGCCGCGCCGGCCGAAACGCCGAGGACGCGGGACTTCGACTTCACCTACAAGGCCCGGGTCACCGAGCTGCCGGCGGACGCCCGCAAAGTGGACATCTGGATCCCGGTGCCGGTGAGCGACGACCTCCAGGAGGTCACCGTCACCGGCATCTCGACGCCGGTCCCCTACGTGATCACCAAGGACGGCCGCTACGGCAACTCGGTGCTCCACTTCACGGTGACCGCCCCCCAGCAGCCCGAGATCGCCGTGGAGATGAACGTGCGGGTGCGCCGCAGGGAGTCTCTTCACCACGATCTCCCCACCGGCCCTTCCGGCGAGAAAGCAGGGAAGGCCGCCCTGCCGGCGGACGCCGCGCCCTGGCTGAAGCCGGACCGCCTGGTGCCGCTCAACGACCGCATCAAGTCGCTGGCCCGGACGGTGACCGAGGGCAAGCGGACCGACCTCGAGAAGGCGCGCGCCATCTACGACTACGTGGAGAAGACGATGTCGTACGACAAGAGCGGCACCGGCTGGGGGAACGGCGACATCTACTGGGCCTGCGACGCCAAGCGGGGGAACTGCACCGACTTCCACGCCCTGTTCATCGGCCTCAACCGCGCCGTGGGCATCCCGGCCAAGTTCGAGATCGGCTTCCCCATCCCCGCCGACCGCGGCCAGGGGGAGATCGCCTGCTACCACTGCTGGGCCGAGTTCTACCTCAAGGGGTACGGCTGGGTGCCGGTCGACGCCTCCGAGGCCTGGAAGCACCCGGACAAGAAGGAGTACTTCTTCGGCGCCCTCGACGAGAACCGCGTCCAGCTCTCGATCGGCCGCGACGTCGTGCTCAGCCCCAAGCAGGCAGGCCCGCCGCTGAACTACTTCGTCTATCCCTACGCCGAGGTGGACGGCAAGCCGTACGCGAAGGTGACGAAGAGCTTCGCGTACAAGGATGTGGAGGCGGGGGCGGGGGGGTAGGACTCCTTGGCTGCGGCGGGAGCCCTCATCACCCCGGCCCTCTTCTCCCGACCCCTCCCCCCCCTCCCTCACCGGGAGAAGAGGGAGAAAGGCAAAAGCAAAGACTGAATTATGAGGGGCTGGGGGTTCCCCTCCAACTCAGGAGCGCCCCCATCGCAGGGCCCCCCTCTTCTCCCGGTGCGGGAGGGGGGAGGGGACGGGAGAAGAGGGCCGGGGTGATGAGGGCCCTACCCCGCCGCCGCCTTCGCCTTCTCGCCAAGGGCCTTGAGCTCGGCCATCTCGCGCCCCTTGACGTCGGGCCAGGCGACCCGGCGGGCGGCCATCGCCCGTTCCAGGCGCTCCCAGAGCTCGCGGTTCATGACGGGCTGCCCTTCCTTCGTCTTCCAGCCGCGCTGCTTCCAGCCGTCGATCCAGCGGCTGGCGCCGTTCCTGAGATAGTCCGAGCCGGTGTGGAGGGCCACCGTGATCCCGGGCGGCAGGCTCTCCAGGGCGGCGATCGCCCCCAGCAGGTCGAGCTGGTTGGCGGTGGCGATCGGGAGGGCGCCGGTGAGCAGCTCT
>DASWQX010000518.1:0-4779 GCA_036403495.1 Thermoanaerobaculia bacterium | reverse complement strand
ACAGTGGCCGTGCCGCTCCACGAGCGCCCGTCCGTGGTGCGGGCCACCACCTGCCAGACGCCGGCGGGGACGCGGGAGAAGGCGGCGGCGCCGTTGCCGAGCTCCCATTCGGACTTCACGGTGCCGTCCCAGTCTATGGCGCGGAAGGGACCGCCGGGACCGGTGAGGACGACCTTGGCCGTGGCGGCGTCCTCGGCCAGCGCCGGCACCTGGATCCGCATCTGGCCGGCCGGCGGCAGCAGCGCGCGCAGGACCGGCCCCGGCACCGTTGCCTGGAGGGTGATCGGCGCCGACTGGTCCGATTCCACCAGCAGCAGCCAGCTCCCCGGCGGCACCTCCGACACCCGCGTATGGCCGTTCTCGCCGGTGGGATAGGTGCCGGAAGCGACCGTGCGGCCGGCGGCGTCCACCGCCGCCACCCGGATGCGGTCGGGTGGCTGGCCGCTGGCGAGCAGGGCGTCGATCGTGATCCCTTGCGTCGGATCGAGGCGGATCTCGAGGTCGTCCATCGGCGAGCCGTCCACCCGCAGCTCGCGCTCGGCCGGCGCGTACCCCTCGCGGGTCGCCCGCAGCTTCCAGGCGCCGTCGCCCACCTCCAGCACGCGGAAGGCGCCGTGGGCGTCGGTGGTGATGCTGTTGAACGACGGCGGCCGGTCGGGTCCGGCCTGGAGGGTGATGTCGGCGCCGGAGACCGGCGAGCCGTCGGAGGAGTCGGTCACCCGGCCGGCGAGACTCGCTGTGCGCAGCTCGACGCGGATCGTCCGGTCCCCCGCCAGGTCGACGCTCTCGCGGTGCTGCGCGCCCCGCGGCGTGCTGACGTCGAGATCGTAGTGGCCGTCCTCCAGGCCGCCGAAGCGGAAGCCCCCCTCGTGGTCGGAGATGGCGGACTGGAGCTCCGTGGTGGCCGTCCGCGCCAGGTTGAGCGCCGCTCCGGCGAGCGGCTCGCCGTTGCTCAGGACGACGCCGGTCAGCGTATGGCCGTTGCCGAGCTGAAGGTCGAGCTTCGCCTCGGCGGCGCCGGGCGCCAGCGTCACATGCCCCTCGGCGTGGAGCGGCGTGTCGGGCACCACGGCGGTCACCGTGTAGCTCCCCGGCGGCAGGTGCTGGATCTGGTAGCTCCCCTCCGGATCGACGCGTCCGTTGTAGATCATCGAGGCCGACACCCGCACCCGCGAAAGCTGGCTGAATTCGAGCCCGGTCACCCGCCCGGCGATCGTGCCGCCCCCGGAGAGCCGCACCTCCAGGCCGCTCGCCGACGCGCCCGTCAGCGTCACCGGCGTTCCCTTGGGATCGGCCGCGTACCCCTCCTTCGAGGCCCGCAGGGTGTAGCTCCCCTCCTGGAGACCGGTGAGGCGGAATCCGCCGTCCGCCTCGGAGAGGGTGCGCTGGGCGTTCATGAAGTCGCGGCCGGCGATCAGGATTAGCTGCGCTCCCGCCACCGGCGCGCCGCCATCGTCCACCACCCGGCCGGAAGCCTCCAGGCCGCGGTCCAATTGGAAGTCGACGGCGGGGTTGCGCGCCGCCACCTCGACGTCGCGCACGGCGCGGCGGTACCCCTCGGCGCGCGCCTCCAGCGTGCGCTTGCCCGGCGGAGCGCCGTCGATCCGGTACTGACCGTCGCCGTCCGTCCTCGCCCGCAGCGACGAGTAGCCGAAGTCCCCGGGGGACGACTCGACCACCGTCACCTCGGCGTCGGGCATCGGGCCGTCGGGAGACAGGACCCTCCCCTCGATCGTGGCGCCGGCCTTGAGGACGATCTCCAGACGGGAGAGGTCCTGCCCCCCCTTGAGCTCCAGGTTGGCCAGCTCCGCCTCCTGATAGCGCGGCGCCCGGGCGGTGATCCGAAGGGGGCCGGGCGAGACCCCCTCGAACGCGAAGCCCCCCTCGTCGTCGGTGCTGCCGCGGTGAGCCTGGCCGGAGCCGACGATCGCCGTCTGGCCGCCGAAGCTCACCGGCGTCTCCTCGCTCAGGTAGACCGAGGCGCCGGCGACCGGCCTGCCGTCCGCGTCCACCGTGCGCCCCGCCACCCGGCCGGCTAGCTGGAGCACGACGCGCACCGGCGCCTCCGACGGCACCGCGACGCCCGGAAGCGAGCCGGGACCGTAGCTCGGATGGGTGATCGTCAGGTTGACCGACTCGCCGGGAGAGCGGTCGTCGAGCCGGAACGAGCCGTCGTCGGCCGTCCATCCGCGCTCACGATCCTGCCGCTCGCCGGCGCCGCTGGCTTCAGCACGATCACCGCCGGCCCGGTCTCCTCCGGCTTCGCGGCCCGCAGCCGATAGCGCATCCGCCGGCCGTCCGCCGTCGCCAGGTGGAGCTGGACGCCGGCCACCGGCACCGCCAGCTCGAGCCGCCCGGATTCCCCCGTGCGCCCTGCCAGGAAAGCGCTCTCGGTCAAGGTGACGAAGACGCCGGCGATCCCCTTCCCCTGGCGGTCGCGGACCTCGATCGTCCGCTTCGCGCCGGCGTCGAGACGGACCTCCGCCGAGCCGCCGCGGACATTCTTCCGCGTGCCCGGGAGAGTGCCCGCCGCCGCCGCATACACGGTCAGCACCTCGTCGGGAGCCCGGGCGAGGGTCGCTGCTCCGTTCGCGTCGGTGAAGGCGGCGCGCCGCAAGGGGGGCTGCCAGGGATCGGACGAGCCGCGGCGGGGCGCCTCGACGCGGACCCAGGCGTGCGCCACCGGCCTGCCTTGCGGATCGGTCACCCGCACCCGCAGTCCGGCGTCGGCGATCAGCCGCGCGTCCGGCAGCTCTGCGTCCTCGGTGAGGGGCGTCAGCAGGGCCTCCAGCGGCATGAATCCGGCGGCCTCCAACCGGACCCTCCACATCCCCGCGTCCGGAGCCGTGAGATGGAAGATCCCCGCCGCGTCGGTCGTGGCCGCCGCCACGGGGTCCACGGCGATCTTGCCCGCGAGTTGCAACCCGTCCATCTCCGTTTCCGGGATCGCCGGGACCAGCACCATCTTCACGTTGGCCGCGGGTTTGCCGTCGGTGCCGACGATCCGGCCGGTGACGCCGATCTTCGCCGCGAGGAGGGGCTGGGAGAGGAGCGCGAGGAGCAGGAGGGCGAGAGCCGGGGTTCTCTTCACAGGGGATCTCCGGAAGTGGAAGCTCAACCCTCGAAGGATATCAAAAAGAAAGGGACGGCAAGGACGGCAGGGACAACAAGCCATATGTGAATGATCGATCGCAAGGCGGGTGATCGAAACGATGGTGGTCCAGGTGATATTCTCCCGGAAAACTGTCGATCGAGAAGGGAGCCCCATGAGCACCCCACCTGAGCCGGCCGGCGGCGACTCCTATGTGCGCAAGACGAATTACGCCGTCTCGCCGCCGAAAGCGGCTCCGGTCGCGGAGGCCGCTGTGCGGGCGGCCCCCGCGCCGGCACGGCCTCTCTATGCCATCCTGGCGACTCACGGCATGGGCCAGCAGGTCCCTTTCCAGACCCTCGACCAGGTCGCCGAAGGGTTGCGCCAGGAGGACGCGAGACGGCGCCCAGGGGTGCCGGAGAAAAAGATCCAGGTCGCCGATGTCGAAATCGGCAAGCAGAGGGAGCGGATGCAGCGCATCGAGTTCCAACTCGGAACCGAGGGAGACGGAGGGTGTGACGTTCATGTTTACGAGGGGTACTGGGCGCCTCTGACGGAAGGGCAGGTGACCCTCCGCAACGTGATGTCGTTCCTGCTCAATGCCGGCACCAACGGCGTCGCCAACGGCACCGGTGAGTTCCAGCGCTGGCTGTTCGGCCAGTCCCGCACATTCGCCACTCCCGTGCGCATCGTTCTCTACCTGCTGCTCGCCCTCGCCGCCACGGCCTCACTGGTGGTGATCAACGCCACGATCTTGACGGTCGCCGCCGCGCGCTCCCCCCTCATCCAGACGCCTTCCTGGCTGAGCGATGGTTTTCTCGGCGACCTTTCCACGGTCTTCAACGTCCTGCTGCTGTTCGCTCTGATGTTCGGCCTGAGCCTGCTGCTCTCAAGCCACAAACCCGGGCGACGGAAAGGGCTTGTGACCGCCGGGCTCTTCATGGTCACCCTGTTCGCGATCGTCGCCACGGCCACGGCCATTCCCTGTCTTTTCTTTCTCCACCGGAAGCAGATCGAAACCAATCCGGGGGATCTGTCCGCGATCGATCCGGAAATCCTGGCGCTCGGCCGTCGCTGGGTTTGCTGGCTGAATAACGTCATTGAAGGCGCGATCCTGGTCGCCGCTGCGGCCGTGCTGATCTGGGGCCTCTACTCGTTCCTCCGGCGGCTTGTCGACAAGCGAGCCCAGAAGGTGGCGGAGACGGGCGCCGCGAGGAGGCTGTCGGTCATCTCTCTGATCATTTTCGCGCTGATGATCGCCGGGCTGGCCGGTGAGCTCGGGCTGTTCTTCCTGAAGTCCCGCGGCCTGCCGGGCCTCGGCACGTTCCACACCTTGCTGCGAGGAGTCTCCTGGCCCGTCCTGGTGGGCTTGAGCCTGTTCGTCCGCGGCTTTCTCATCCAATTCGCCGGCGACGTCGCCGTCTACGTGACCCCGCACCGCCTCGACCGCTTCAACGAATTGCGGCACCGCATTCAGCAGTGCGTGCTGGACCGGGCGCAGGCGATCTACGAGGCGGAGGTGGGCGGCCGTCCCTACTACGACAGGATTCTGATCGCCGGCCATTCTCTCGGATCGGTGATCAGTTACGACATTCTCAACCGGTTGCTGAGCGAAGACCGGTTGGCGAAGGACCGCGGGGAACCGATCCTGGGCGTGGCCGAGCGTACGGGCCTCCTCCTCACTTTCG
>DASWQX010000517.1:0-1725 GCA_036403495.1 Thermoanaerobaculia bacterium | reverse complement strand
CCGGCGGCGACGCCCTTGGGGGCGATCTCGTCGATCTTCGCCAAGTCGTCCGCCGTGAGCGCGACGTCCAGGGCGCCGAGGTTCTCTTCCAGATACTTGCGCCGCTTGGTGCCGGGGATGGGCACGAGATCATCCCCCTGTGCCAGCACCCAGGCGAGGGCGAGTTGAGCGGGCGTGCACCCCTTGGACGCCGCGATCTCGTCGATCTTCGCCACCAGGTCGAGGTTCTTCTGGAAGTTCTCCCCCTGGAAGCGCGGGGAGCTGCGGCGGTAGTCGTCCGGCTCCAGATCCTCGAAACGCTTGATCTGGCCGGTCAGGAAGCCGCGGCCGAGCGGGCTGTAGGGGACGAAGCCGACGCCGAGCTCGCGGCAGGCGTCGAGGATGCCGTCCTCGGGGTCGCGGCTCCAGAGCGAGTATTCGCTCTGCACCGCGGTGATCGGATGAACGCCGTGGGCCCGGCGCAGGATCTCCGGGCTGATCTCCGAGAGGCCGAGGAAGCGCACCTTCCCCGCCTCCACCAGCCCGGCCATGGCGCCCACCGTGTCCTCGATCGGCGTCTTCGGGTCGGCCCGGTGGAGGTAGTAGAGGTCGATCGTCTCCACCCCCAGGCGCTTCAGGCTGGCGTCGCAGGAGGCGCGGACGTAGTCCGGCCGGCCGTTGACCCCGCGCACCTGCGGGTTGGCGGGGTCGCGGACGATGCCGAACTTGGTGGCGAGCACCACCCGCTCGCGCTTTCCCTGGAGGAAGCGGCCGACCAGCTCCTCGTTGGTGTAGGGGCCGTACATGTCGGCGGTGTCGTAGAAGGTGACCCCCAGCTCCAGCGCCCGCTCGAGCGTGGCGAGCGACTCCGCGTCGTCGCGGCCGGCGTAGAAGTCGGACATCCCCATGCAGCCGAGGCCCAGCGCCGAGACGGTGGGCCCGTTCTTCCCCAATCTGCGCTGCTTCATGGCTTGGCTTCCTTCCTGGTGTCGGATTTCTTCGGCGATTCCTGGGGCAGCGGCTTGCGGGGGAGGAGCTCCGGCCGCATCGCCGCGTCGTACAGGAATGCCGCCAGGATCACGGAAGATTGCATCACATCCTGGGCCGGGACATGGTCGTAGGTGTCCAGGTTGGTGTGGTGGGTGCGGGAGAAGTAGTCGAGCGGGTCCTGGATGAACTGGAAGCCGGGCACCCCCACCTCCTCGAACATCATGTGATCGGTGAAGCCGATGTCGTGCAGGCTCACGGTGTCGGCGCCGAGGTCGGCGAAAGGGGCGAGCCATGCCGCGAAGATCGGCTGCGCCGCGGCGTCCTCCTGGGCGAAGATGCCGCGGATTTTGCCGGCGCCGTCGTCGAGGTTGAAGTAAGCCGACACCTTGGCCTGTTCGGGCCGGAGTTGGAGCGGCCCGGCCTGCGCGCGGAAGAGAGCGGGGAGGTCTGCCGGCGCCGGTCCCGGGGCGTCGGGCCGGGACCCCAGGTGCTCCCGCACGTAGGAGAGCGAGCCGAGAAACCCCTGCTCCTCGCCGCTCCAGAGGAGGAAGCGGATGGTGCGCCGGGGCTTGACGCCGAGCTTCTGGAGGATGCGCGCCGCCTCCATCACCACGGCGACGCCGGCGCCGTTGTCGGTGGCGCCCGTGCCGGTGTGCCAGGAGTCGAGATGGGCGCCCGCCAGCACCAGCTCGTCCCCCTTGTCGCTGCCGGGGATCTCAGCGACCGTGTTGTAGGCCTGGGAGTCGTCCTCGTAGA
>DASWQX010000516.1:0-2567 GCA_036403495.1 Thermoanaerobaculia bacterium | reverse complement strand
AGCGACCGCTGGTAGAGCTCCGAGAAGGGCTCGGGCTCGAAGTCCTTGCCGACCCCCGAGGCGAGGGCGATGTGCCGCTCCGCCGTGCGCTCGGCGAGCAGCCGCGCCATCGGCACGTAGGTGCCGATGCGCTCGAAGTCGTCGGCGCTCATCTCGCGCTCAGCGAGGTCGATCAGCGGCGCCTCGGGAACCGGCGCGTCCTCCCGGCGCCAGCCGGTGAGCACGCGGTCGAAATAGCGGCCGAGCGCGTCGAGGGTGTAGCTCCAGGCATTCCCCTCGTTGGCGACGAGCTCGCGCAGGACGCCGAGGGTCACCGGCTCGCTCCCTCGCCGCCGGAGCTCCAGCCAGCCGGCCACCCGCGGGGTGTGCCGGAAGTCGGTGCGCTCGGTGAGGAACCGCCCGATCTCCAGATCGGGATTGATTCCCGCCTCGACCTTCCGGAAGAGCTTCAGCGCCAGCCGGTCGCCGTAGCGGACCGCGGCGCCGCCAGGGAGCGGCGCCGGCTCCTGATCGCCCTCGCCGCGCAGCTCCGCGAAGATCGGCGAGACGACCGCCACCAGCTCGCTCCGCGGGCCGCGGAAGCGCCCGCCGTGGTCGAACGCCGCCAGCAGCTCGCGCGAGAAAGCGGCATCTTCCGCCGCATCCAGGAGCGCGCCGGAGGCGAGCGGCAGCGCGTAGACCTCGGCCTCGCCGTCGGCGGAGTCCACTCCCAGCAGGGCGATCCGGGCCTTGGCGCCGACCGGGATTTCCTCCAGGATCTCCACCGAGCGCGCCGTCCTCCCCAGGGCCGCGAGCAGCGCCGCCTCGAGGTCCCGCCGCGTGCTCTTCGGAGCCTGTCGCGCCTGGCCGAACTGCGCCGGGTCGGCGACCAGCGAGAACCAGAGGAACGAATGGGGACCGAGCGTCAGCCCGTAGTTCGCGGCTCCGATCTTGGGGAACGGCGAGCGCCCGAACAGCTCGACCGGGGTCAGGCCGGCGAGCGCCGAGAGGTCCAGCTCGAAGTGCTGGGAGAAACGTGACAGGTTCGCCGCCACCAGCAGCGTCTCCTCGTCGGTGCGGCGGAGGAAGGCGAGCACGCGGTGGTTGTCGGGCTGGAGGAACTCGATCGTGCCGCGGCTGAACGCCGGATGGAGCTTGCGTAGGCCGATCACCCGCCGCGTCCACCAGAGCAGCGAGTGTGGATTGCCCTGCTGCGCCTCGACGTTGACCGCCTCGTAGTGGTACTCGGGATCGACGATCACCGGCAGGTAGAGCCGCTGCGGATTGGCGCGCGAGAAGCCGGCGTTCTTGTCGGCGCTCCACTGCATGGGCGTGCGCACGCCGTTCCTGTCGCCGAGATAGAAATTATCGCCCATGCCGATCTCGTCGCCGTAGTAGAGGACGGGCGTGCCGGGAAGCGAGAAGAGCAGCGCGTTGAGCAGCTCGATCCGCCGCCGGTCGTTGCCGAGCAGCGGCGCCAGGCGGCGGCGGATGCCGACGTTGATCCGCTGGTCCTTGTCCGCGGCGTAGACGCGGTACATGTAGTCGCGCTCCTCGTCGGTCACCATCTCCAGCGTCAGCTCGTCGTGATTGCGCAGGAAGATCGCCCACTGCGCCTTCTCCGGGATCGGCGGCGTCTGCTGGAGGATCTCGATGATCGGATAGCGGTCCTCCATGCGCACCGCCATGAACAGGCGGGGCATCACCGGGAAGTGGAACGACATGTGGCACTCGTCGCCGCCGGTCGCCGGATCGCCGAAATACGCGATCGAATCCTCCGGCCACTGGTTGGCCTCGGCGAGCAGCATGCGGTTGGCGAACCTCGCGTCGACGTGGGCGCGCAGCTTCTTCAGGAACTGGTGGGTCTCCGGCAGGTTCTCGTTGTTCGTCCCCTCGCGCTCGAAGAGGTAGGGGATGGCGTCGAGCCGCAGGCCGTCGACCCCCATCTCCATCCAGAAGTCGAGCGCCTTGAACAGCTCCTCCTGGACTTGGCGGTTGTCGAAGTTGAGGTCCGGCTGGTGCGAGAAGAAGCGGTGCCAGTAGAAGGCGTTGGCCACCGGGTCCTTGGTCCAGTTCGAGGTCTCGGTGTCGGTGAAGATGATGCGCGTGCCGGCGTACTTCTTGTCCGTGTCGCTCCAGACGTAGAAGTCGCGCTCCGGGCTCCCGGGGGGGGCCAGCCGCGCGCGCTGGAACCACGGATGCTGGTCCGACGTGTGATTGATCACCAGCTCGGTGATCACCTTGAGGCCCCGCTTGTGCGCCTCGTCGAGGCAGAGCTGGAAATCCTCCAGGGTGCCGTAGGCGGGGTGGACGCTGGTGTAGTCGGAGATGTCGTAGCCGTCGTCGCGCCAGGGGGAGGGGTAGAACGGCAGCAGCCAGATGGCGGTCACGCCGAGGTCGCGCAGATAGTCGAGCCTGGCGGTGAGCCCCTGGAAATCCCCCCGGCCGTCGCCGTCCGAGTCGAAGAAGGCCCGCACGTGGACCTCATAGATGATCGCGTCCTTGTACCAAAGGGGGTCGTCGCCCCGCCGCTTCAGCTCCTCGGCCGGGGCGGTCCCGGCCGCCGTCTCGCTCGCTATCGCCACGTC
>DASWQX010000515.1:0-11403 GCA_036403495.1 Thermoanaerobaculia bacterium | reverse complement strand
CAGAGGTTGTATGACTGGCGTGTGGAGATGACGAATGTCGATCGAAAAAGTGCGTGAGTTGGGCCAGGCCCTCCGCGAGCGGATCGGCCGGGTGATCATCGGACAGGAGGAGGCCATCCAGCTCCTGATGGTGGCCCTGGTGGCGGAGGGGCACGTGCTCTTCGAGGGGCCGCCCGGCACCGGCAAGACGCTGCTGGCGCGCTCCTTCGCCGCCTGTCTCAAGCTGGAGTTCAAGCGCGTGCAGTTCACCCCCGACCTGATGCCGGGCGACCTGGTGGGCACCAACCTGTTCAACTTCCAGACCAACACCTTCAGCGTCACCAAGGGGCCGGTGTTCACCGAGTTCCTGCTCGCCGACGAGATCAACCGCACGCCGCCCAAGACGCAGGCGGCGCTGCTCGAAGCCATGCAGGAGCGGACGGTGACGATCGACGGCACCTCGCATCCGCTCTCCGCCGGCTTCATGGTGGTGGCCACCCAGAACCCCATCGAGCAGGAGGGCACCTATCCCCTCCCCGAGGCGCAGCTCGACCGCTTCCTGTTCAAGATCCTCATCGGCTACCCCGGCCGCGACGAGGAGGTGATGATGGTGCGCACCCACGGCCACCAGACGGCGATGCCCAAGCTCGACAAGCTGGGCCTCGCCCCGCTCTGCGACCTGCGCTTCATCCAGTGGGTGCGGCAGGTGGTGTCCGGCATCCGCCTCGCCGACGAGATGGTGGCCTACGTGGTGGACCTCATCCGCGCCACCCGCAACCATCCCGCCCTCCAGTACGGCGCCAGCCCGCGCGCGGCCAACATGCTGGCCACGGCCTCGCGGGCCGCCGCCGTGCTCGAGGGGCGGGACTTCGTGATCCCGGACGACATCAAGGGGCTCTTCAAGCCGCTGCTGCGCCACCGCGTGGTCCTCTCGCCCAGCGCCGAGGTGGACGGCCTCGGGGTGGACGCGGTGCTCGATCAGGTCCTGGGACAGGTGGCGGCGCCGCGATGAGCCCTCATCACCCCGGCCCTCTTCTCCCGTCCCCTCCCTCCCTCTCTCACCGGGAGAAGAGGGAGAAAGGCCCCTCACCTCCCCGGCCCACCTCTCCCAGCCCTCCGCCCGCCCAGCCGGGGAGAGGAGGGAGAAATGCAGATTTCTTAGAGGATGTCTCGAAACCAGCCCCGCAGGGGCGCAGGCATAAAGCCTGGGGCTTCAGCCCCAGGAACGGGGTCCCTCAATGAACCCGAAGCCCCGAAGGGGCGAAGGCAGACTGCCCGGTCCCAGCCGCCTGCGCCCCTTCGGGGCTTGCGATGGTGGGGCGGCTCGGTTCCTGGGGTTAAAACCCCAGGCTTTATGCCTGCGCCCCTGCGGGGCTGACTTTCCAAACACCCGCTCTGGTTTTAAGCCCCCTCTCTCCCCGGCGGGTGGGTGGAGGGCTGGGAGAGAGGGGGTTGGGGGAGTGAGGGGATCCTGATGCGCCCCACCCGCCTCGCCATCGCGCTCTTCGCCCTCGGCTTGCCAATCGCCCTGCTGCCGGTGGTGGTGGCCGAGCGGCTCTGGGTGGTCTGGCCGGCCTACCTGGGGGTGATGGCGCTGGCGCTGGGCGTGGACGCCCTCTGGGCGCCGCGGCGGGCGGGGATCGCGGCGTCGGTCGAGATGCCGGGCACCCTCTACATCGGCGAGGAGGAGGAGGCGGTGTTGACGGTGAAGGTGCCGTCGTCGCGGCGGCTGCCGCTGGCGGTGGCGCTCGACCTCTCGGAGCGGCTGGTGCCGCAGCCGACGCTGCGCGGACGGGTGCGCGGAGGCCAGGCCGAGCTCCGCTTCCGGCTGGTCCCGACGCGGCGCGGGCGGATCGTCGTCGAGCGCGCCTGGGTGCGCTCCGCCGGCCCCTTCGGGCTGATCGCCTCGGTGGCGAAGGTCGACCTCAAGCGGCAGGCGCCGGTGGTGCCCAACATCCGGCCGGTCAAGGCGGTGGCGCTCCGCTTCCTCAACGACCGCGAGTTCCGCAGCGGCCTGAAGATCGAGCGCTACCAGGGGGACGGCACCGAGTTCGATTCGCTCAAGGAGTACGCCGCCGGCGACGACCGCCGCGCCATCGACTGGAAGGCCACGGCGCGCCACAGGAAGCTGGTGGCGCGCCAGAACCGCGCCGAGCGCAACCACCAGGTGATGATCGCCGTCGACACCGGCCGCCTGATGTGCGAGCCGCTGGCCGGCATCCCGAAGGTCGACCACGCGGTCAACGCGGCGCTGATCCTCGCCTATGTCTCGCTGCGGGCCGGGGACCGCGTGGGGCTCGCCACCTTCGACGCCCGCCCGGGGCTCTTCGTCGAGCCCAAGGGGGGCGTGCGCGGCTTCAACGTCCTCAGCCAGATGGGGGGGCAGGTCGACTACTCGGACCGCGAGACCAACTTCACCCTGGGCTTAACGGCGATCGGCCAGCGGCTCTCCCGGCGCTCGCTGATCGTGGTGCTCACCGACTTCGTCGACACCATCGGCGCCGAGCTGATGATGGAGAACCTCGACCGCCTGTCGCGCCGCCACGTGGTGGTCTTCGTGGCGCTCCAGGACCCGGCGCTCGCCGCCACCGCCGACCGCGCGCCGGCGACCGCCCTGGAGCTCAACCGCGCCGTGGTCGCCGGCGGCCTGCTGCGCGACCGCGAGGTCGTCATGCTCCGCCTGCGCCGGATGGGGATCGTGCCGATCGACGCGCCGCCGGTGGCGGTCACCTCGCGGCTGATCAACACCTACCTCGATATCAAGCGGCGGGAGCGGGTCTGATGCCCGAGTTCGCGCTCAAGTCCGCCCAGTTCCGCCGCGAGCGCGAGGCCGCTTGGCGCGAGCTCGAGGAGCTGCTGGCGCGGCAGGAGAAGGGGGGCTTGAAGAGCCTCACCGCCGCCGAGCTCAACCGCCTCCCTGTGCTCTACCGGAGCGCCATCAGCTCGCTGTCGGTGGCGACCGCGATCAGCCTCGACAAGAACCTGCTCGACTACCTGACCGCGCTGGTGGGGCGCGCCTACATCGCCGTCTACGGCGCCCGGCGGCGGCCGGGGGAGGCGATCGCGGAGTTTTTCAGCCGGCGCTTCCCGGCGGTGGTGCGCCGCTACTTCGCCTTCGTGCTCGCCGCCTACGCGCTGATGGGGCTCGGCGTGCTCACCGGCTACAAGCTGACGCTGGCCGATCCGGAACAGTTCTACAGCTTGGTCGGCGCCGCCGAGGCGCAGGGGCGCGGCCCGGCGACCTCCACCGAGGAGCTGCGGGACATCCTCTACCAGGGGGGCGAGGCGGACCGGCTGCAGGTCTTTGCCGCCCTCCTGTTCACTCACAACTCGCGGGTGGGCATGCTCTGCTTCGCCCTGGGCTTCGCGGCCGGCGTGCCGGTGATCTACCTGCTGTTCACCACCGGCCTCTCGCTCGGAGCCTTGGCGGCGCTCTACGAGACGCGGGGGATGGGGGCGGAGCTCTGGGCCTGGGTGCTGCCGCACGGTGTCACCGAGCTGAGCGCCGTCTGCCTGTGCGGCGCCGCCGGCATGGTGATCGGCGCCTCGCTGGTCTTCCCAGGGCGCCACACGCGGCTGCGCAACCTCGCTCTCCACGGACGGGAGGTGGCGCTGCTGGCGGTGGGCGCCGTGTCGATGTTCCTGGTGGCGGGGATGATCGAGGGGCTCTTCCGGCAGCTCGTCCACGATGTCACCGTGCGCTGGAGCGTCGCCGCCGTCACCCTGGTGTTCTGGAGCTGGTACTTCCTCGCCGTCGGGCACCGTCCGCGGAACCGGCAGGGCTCGGGAGAGAAAGCGCGGTGAGCGTCACGCTCGCCGCAGAGCGGGTCCACCGGGTGGTCACTCCCGAGGGGCTGTCGCTCCCCTTCGCCGTGGCGCCGGTCGGCGACCGCCTCAGCGCCTTCCTCTTCGACCTGCTGCTGATCGCCGCCGGCACGGCGGTGATCCTGGTGGTGCTGGCCCTGACCGCCGTCACCGGCCTGCTGGCGCTGGGCGCGTCGCTGGCGGTGATCACGGTGTTCCTGCTCTGGAACTTCTACTTCGTCTTCTTCGAGGTGCGCTGGGGGGGCGTGACGTTCGGCAAGCGCAAGGCCGGCCTGCGGGTGATCTCGCGCGACGGCGGGCCGCTGACCGCCGAGGCGGTCTTCGCCCGCAACCTGATGCGGAACCTGGAGCTCAACCTGCCGGTGCTGGTGCTGCTGGCGCCCGCGCAGATGCTCCCCGAGTCCCCCGCCTGGGGGCGGCTGCTCGCCGCCGTCTGGCTGCTGGTCTTCGCCCTGATGCCCCTGTTCAACCGCGACCGTCTGCGCTGCGGCGATCTGGTGGCGGGAACGATGGTGGTGAAGGTGCCGGCGGCCGTGCTGCTGGGCGATCTGGCCGATCGCGGCGCGCGGGGAGAGGCCGGCGAAGCTCCCGCCGCCGCGCGCCCGCCCGCCGCGCGCTGGTCGCCGCCGCCGCCCGCCGGTCCCTTCGCGGCGCCGCCGGTGGTGGAGGCCTATCCGTTCACCCGCCAGCAGCTCGACATCTATGGCATCCACGAGCTGCAGGTGCTGGAGGACCTCTTGCGCCGCCACGACCAGGGGACCCTCGAAGGGCGCGTCCTCGACGAGGTCGGCGAGAAGATCAAGGCCAAGATCGGCTGGTCCCGCGAGCGCTGGAGCGATCCCGCGCGCCCCTTCCTCGACGCGTTCTACCGCGCCCAGCGGGCCCGCCTGGAGCAGAAGATGCTGTTCGGCCAGCGCCAGGAGCGGAAGAAGGAGTAGGCCCGCAGCAACTCCGCGGAACGAATTTCGGATTTCGTGTCAAAAAAAGCCGGGGTGCGGCAACTTACTAGATGAGTGGCTTCCGCGAAGCGGGGTCCGGTCGCCCGGCCGGTCCCTGGAAGCGAAAAGCCTCCTCTCATTCATGGCGCGCGGCTTTCGGTCGCGCGTCCTTTTTTTGTCCCTGCCCCGGACACCTGTCCGCCCGCTCGCCGGACACCTGTCAACCGGACGCTTCCGCGGACGCTGTCCGTTTTCACGTAAATATCTTTCTGTCAGTGATTTACCGGCGGGAACGGCGCTGGCCCGGCGGTTGCTATGAAGGGTCGGCATGATCCAAGAGACCGATTCCATGGACCAGGAGATCGCCCGGGCGCCGGGGCTCTCCCGGCGCGTCAAGATAGGGATAGGGACCGTGGTGGTGGCGGCGGCGGGGATCGCCCTGCTCGCCCCCGCGCTGGGGCGGTGGGCGCGGGCGGAGCAGTCGGTCGACCTCGACCGCGTGCAGGTGGGGACCGTGGTGCGCGGCGACCTCCAGCGCGACGTCTCGGCGCAGGGACGCGTCGTCGCCGCCAACCACCCGCGTCTCTACAGCCCGGCGCAGGGGATCGTCGCGCTGGCGGTCAAGGCGGGCGAGGCGGTCAAGGCCGGTGCCGTGCTGGCGACCATCGAGAGCCCGGACCTGAAGTCGCAGCTCGCCCAGGAGACGGCCCGGTTGCAGTCGATCGAGTCCGACCTCGCCCGCGGCGGCCTCGCCGCTCGCCAGCAGAACCAGGGCGACGAGCAGACGGTCAAGCTCCGCCGGGTCGGCCTCGACGCCGCCCACCGCGACCTCCAGCGGGCCGAGAAGCTGCGCGCCGACGGGCTGCTCAACGAGGTCGACTACGAGCGCAGCCGCGACGCCGTGCGCATCGCCGAAGTCCAGCTCGAGCAGGCGGACCAGGGGGGGACGCTGGGGCGCGAGGCGCGCGACTTCGAGGCCCAGGACCGCCGCCGCCAGGTCGAGCGCCAGCGGCTGGTGGTCGCCGACCTCCAGCGGCGGGTGGCCGGGCTGACCCTCCGTGCCCCCTTCGACGGCCTGATCGCCACCGTCGACGCCCAGGACCGCGACGCCGTGGCGCCGAACGCGCCGCTGCTGACCATCGTCGACCTGGCGAAGCTCGAGGTCGTGGTCGAGATCCCCGAGTCCTATGCCGCCGAGGCGGCGGCGGGCACGCCGGCGATGGTGTCCTATGGCGGCCGCGAGCTGCCGGGCACCCTCACCGCCGTCTCCCCCGAGGTCCGCTCGGGCCAGGTCGAGGGGACCGTGCGGCTGGCGGCGATCCCGCCGGGGCTGCGGCAGAACCAGCGGGTCTCGGTGCGGCTGATCTTCGAGACCCGCCCCAACGTGCTCAAGGTCCCGCGCGGACCGTTCCTCGAAGCGGGGGGAGGCAGGCAGGCCTACGTCCTCGCCGACGGCCTCGCCACCCTGCGGCCGATCCGGACCGGCGCGACCAGCGTCTCCGAGGTCGAGGTCGTCGACGGCCTGAAAGAAGGGGACCGCATCCTCCTCTCCGACACCGAGCCGCTGAAGGGCGCGAAGACCGTGCTGGTACGGCGGTGAAGAGATCCGTGGCCAACGAAGCGAAGGGTCGTGGCTACGTTTCGACGCCCGGGCATTGATGCCCGGGCGAGGCGGCGCCGGAAGTCGCTGCCAAGCAAACCAACGAAACTGGGGAGACCGTCATGGCAATGCTGAAGATGGACAACGTTTCGAAGATCTACCGCACGGGGATGGTCGAGACCCGGGCGCTGCGCGATTTCACCATGGAGGTGGAGGAGGGGGAGTTCGTCACCATCACCGGTCCCTCGGGCTCGGGGAAGACGACCTTCCTCAACGTCTCCGGGCTGCTCGACGCCTTCGAGCAGGGGAAGTACTGGCTCGACGGGATGGACGTCTCGCGCCTCTCGGACCGCGAGATGTCGCGCGTCCGCAACGAAAAGATCGGCTTCATCTTCCAGGGGTTCAACCTGCTCCCCGACCACGACGTCTTCGACAACGTCGACGTCCCCCTGCGCTACCGGCGGCTGAAGGCCCGGGAGCGCAAGGAGCGGATCGAGCGGGCGATCGCCATGGTGGGGCTGTCGTCGCGCCTCCGCCATCTGCCGTCGCAGCTCTCCGGCGGCCAGCAGCAGCGGGTGGCGATCGCCCGCGTGCTCGCCGGCGATCCCAAGCTGATCCTCGCCGACGAGCCGACGGGGAACCTCGACTCCGCCATGGCGCGCGAGATCATGTCGATCCTCGAGGCGGTCAACGAGGCCGGCACCACCATCGTCATGGTCACCCACAACCCCGAGCACGCGGCGCGCGCCCACCGCCAGCTCCACATCGCCGACGGCCGCCTGGTCGACTTCGAGCGGATCGCGCCGTTCCCCCTCAACCGGTCGGAAGTGATCCCGCGCCAGGCGGCGGGCTAAGGGAAGGAAGGCGATCATGCTGCTATACAACCTCCGCCTTGCCTGGAAGAGCGTCCGCCGCTACCCGGTGCTGTCGGCGCTGATCCTGCTCGGCATCGCCCTCGGCGTCGGCGTTTCGACGACCTTCATCACCGCCTACCACGTGCTGGCGCGCGACCCCGTGCCCGGCAAGAGCGATTCCCTGTACTACGTGCGGATGAACTCCTGGGGCGTCGCGGACGACCCTTTCCTGAAGACGCCGCCGCCGGTGACCACTTGGCGCGATGCCCAGGCGCTGCAGAAGAGCCGTATCCCGGCGCGCAGCACGGCGACCTTCGCCTCGCGGGTGACCGTCTTCCCGTCCGGCGGCGCCAGCCCCCTGCGCCAGAGCGTCCGGCTGACCACCACGGACCTCTTCCCCATGTTCGCCGCGCCCTTCCGCTACGGCGGGCCGTGGAGCCGCGAGGCCGACGCCAGGCCGGAAATGGTCGCCGTGATCGGCTCGGCGCTCAACGACCGCCTGTTCGGTGGCGCGAACAGCGTCGGCCGCACGATCCGGGTGGAAAAGCAGGAGATGCGGATCGTCGGGGTGCTGGCGCCCTGGCGGCCGCGGGTGCGCGCCTATGCGCCGCTCAGCGACCCGATGGCCGCGCCGGAGCCTCTCTTCATCCCTCTCGCCCTCGCCGGGCCGATGGAGATCAGTCCCGCCGAGCTCCAGATGAACTGGCGGACCCCGGCGCCGGGCGAAGAGAAGCTCCCCTACACCTCGCAGCTGATGATCAACGAGGCCCTCTTCGTGGAGCTCTGGGCCGAGCTGCCGACCCCGGAGGCGGCGAAGGCCTACAAGAGCTTCGTCGACGCCTACGTGAGCGAGCAGAAGAAGCTCGGCCGCTTTCCGCACCCACTCAACAATCGCGTCACCTCCCTGCTCGACCTGATGGAGGAGTGGAACGTGGTGCCGCCGCAGACCAAGGCGCTGGCCGCCATCTCGCTGCTCTTCCTGGTGGTGGCGGCGCTCAACCTGATCGGCCTGTTCCTCGGCAAGTTCCTCTCCCGCGCCGCCACCGTGGGGGTGCGCCGGGCGCTGGGCGCGAGCCGTTGGGCGATCTTCGTCCAGCATCTCGTGGAGTGCGAGCTGATGGGGCTGGCTGGCGGCGTCGTGGGCGTCTTCTTCGCGCTCGGCGGCCTCGCCGTGCTCAACCGCGTCTACGGCGACGGTCCCGAAGGGGTGGCCTTCTTCCAGCTCGACATCCCCATGGTCCTCGCCGCCGTCGCCCTCTCGCTCGCCGCCGGAGCCATCGCCGGCCTCTACCCCGCGTGGCGGATCTGCGCCATCCCGCCCGCCCGCCACCTCAAGAGTCAATAAGAGAGGGACCGCCATGGAATTCGGACCGATCTTCCGTTCGCTGCTGCGCAACCGCGCGCGGGTCGTCCTCATCGTCGCCGAGGTGGCGCTGACGCTCGCCATCGTCGCCAACTGCCTGGGGTTGATCCTGGATACCCGGACCCAGCTCGCCCGGCCGTCGGGGTTCGACGACGAGCATCTGATCGCCATCCACAGCAATCCGTTCGACGACCGCCTGCGCGATCCGAAAGCCCTCAACCTGCTGACGGATCAGGACCGCCGGGCGCTGAGCGCCGTCGCCGGCGTCCGCGCCGTCTCCCATACCGCCCTGCTGCCGTGGGAGCACAGCGGCAACGTCACCACCCTGCGCGTGCCCGGGACTCGCGGCGAGCCGGTCCGCACCCAGCGGGCGGAGGCGGACCCGGGGATCTTCACCACCCTGGGAGTGCCCATCGTCCAGGGGCGCGGCTTCACCGAGGCCGAATACGATCATGGCGCCGACGCGCCGCTGGCGGAGGTGCAGCCCGTGGTGGTCAGCCGCTCGCTCGCCGATCAGCTCTTTCCGGGCGGCGGCGCCGTGGGCAAGACGGTGGCCGACGGCGACGAGTCGCAGCGCTTCACGATTGTCGGGATCCTGGAGCCCTTCTACAACCCGATGGGCCCGAGCGTCTCCGAGAGGATCCTGTTCCTGCCGGCCCGTTCGTCCGCCTTCGACTACGGGGGCTTCTATCTCGTGCGTACCGCGGGAGCTCCCGGACCCCTCATTCCCCAGCTGGAGAAGGCCCTGCTCGGCGTCGAGAAAGGGCGCCTCCTCCGCCTGCGCACGGTGGTCGAGAATCGAGCCGAGTTCCACGGCCGCGACCGCCTGCTGGTGGCCTCGCTCGACGCCGTCATGGCGCTGCTGGTGCTGGTGACGGCGCTGGGGATCGTCGGCCTGACCGCCTTCTCGGTGGCCGAGCGGCAGCGACAGATCGGCACCCGCCGCGCCCTGGGAGCCGACCAGGCGGCGATCGTCCGCTACTTCCTGCTGGAGAACTGGATGGTGACCAGCTTCGGCGTCGTCGTCGGAGCCGCCCTCGCCTACATGCTGAACTTCGGGCTGGTCACCTGGGTGGCGGGAGCGCGCCTGAGCCCCGCGGTGGTCGCCGCCGGCGCGGTCGCCCTCTGGACGATCGGCATCGCCGCCGCCCTCGGGCCCGCCCTGCGCGGCTCGCGGGTGCCGCCGGCGATTGCGACGCGGAACGTTTGAAGGGGTTGGTTCAAAGGGAGCGTAGGGGCGCAGCAGGCTGCGCCCCTACAGAGCACGGTACTACGGTGCCGGAACGCAGGCGTTCTCGGGGCAGATGACCGGCGTCCCGTTGACGCCGCACTGGCAGGTGATGCAGCACTGCGAGCCGTCTGGGAACGTGGTGCACATCGGGCAGGAATGGAAGGGTCCGCCGCCGCCGGGGAAGGCCTGGGCGCGAGGAGTGGTCAGCGAGGCCGCGGTGGCGGCGAGGGCGAGGGTCAGGAGCAGAATCTTCTTGCGCATGGAGGATCTCCTGGACTAGGCGCCGCCGGCCGGCGGACAGTAGACGTTGGTGCAGGCGATCGGGATCCCGTTCGCGCCGCAGATGCAGGACCGGCAGCACTGGGAGCCGTCGGGATAGGTCGTACAGATCGGACAGGCATGGGTGCCGGACGCCACGGCCCGGGAGCTGGTGACCGAGCCGACGGTGGCGGCGAGCGCCAGGACGAGGAACAACATCTTCTTGCGCATGAAGGGATCTCCTTGGTTGAGCTTAGTGGTTTGCCATCCTTCAATAAGGTGTCATAGACAGGCCGTAAGGGGACGCGCAAGGTCTAGAGATTCCCTGTCCCCCGACCTGCTATCCTGACCTCCTCCAAGGGAATGACCATGCTCAAGGTCCTGATCGTCGAAGACCAGCCGGCCGTCGTCACCGCCCTCCAGGTGCTGTTCGAGATCCGCGGGGTGGCCTGCGCTCTGGCGCGCTCGCCCGTGGAAGCCCTGCGGCGGCTCGACGGCGAGGCGGCGGACGAGATCGGCGTCGTCGTCCAGGATATGAACTTCAGCCCCGAGGCGACCTCCGGCGAGGAGGGGATCGCGCTCTTCCGCGAGATCAAGCGGCGCGACGCCGCCCTCCCCGTCCTGCTGCTCACCGCCTGGACCTCGCTGGAGACCGCCGTCCAGCTCGTCAAGGAGGGGGCGAGCGACTACCTGGCGAAGCCCTGGGACGACGAGAAGCTCCTCGCCGCCGTGCGCAACCTGCTCGAGCTGCGCGAGCTGCAACTGGAGAACGCGCGGCTGCGAGGGCGCGCCCGGCGGAGCTGGGAGGACCTCGCCGAGCGGCATGGCCTCTGCGGCGCCGTCTGGGCGAGCGAGAAGATGCACGCCGTGGTCACCCTCGCCCTGCAGGTGGCCCGCGGGGAGATCCCGGTGCTGATCACCGGCCCCTCCGGCGCCGGCAAGGAGAAGCTGGCCGAGATCGTCCAGGCCAATTCGCGGCGGAAGGAGAGGCCGTTCGTGCGGGTCAACGCCGGGGCGCTCCCGGACGAGCTGCTGGAGAGCGAGCTGTTCGGCGCCGAGGCGGGGGCCTACACCGGCGCCACCCGCCGGCGGGTCGGCCGCTTCGAGGCGGCGGACGGCGGCACCCTGTTCCTCGACGAGATCGGCAACCTCTCCTCCTCGGGGCAGGCGAAGCTCCTGCGCGTGCTCCAGAGCGGCCAGTTCGAGCGCCTGGGGAGCAGCGAGACCCGGCGCGTGGACGTCCGGCTGATCTGCGCCACCAACGCCGACCTGCGCCGGGAGATCGCCGCCGGCCGCTTCCGCGAGGACCTCTTCTATCGTCTGAACGTCATCGAGCTCGCCGTGCCGCCGCTCGC
>DASWQX010000514.1:0-3401 GCA_036403495.1 Thermoanaerobaculia bacterium | reverse complement strand
GACGTCACGAGCACCCGCGGCTCGATCGAGGCGCTCTCGGCGAAGGTCGGCTGGGTGCTCCTGGTCCTCGGCGGCATGCACTTCTTCAACCTCTATGTGTTCAGCGCCATCCGCCGCCGCGCGGTGCTGGATCTCGCTCCGCCTCCAGTCGAGCCCGACGCCTGTGTCCTGGTCAGCGCCTGAGGTCGGTGGGGGAGCGACGATGAGATCCCTGAGACTCACCTTTGCCGTTTTCCTGGCGCCCCTGCTCGCCTACCCGGTGGCCTTCGTCCGCACCTGGCTGGTGGAGACGTTTCTCCGAAATTCCATGTCGACATCGATGTCCGGCGAGAGGCTCCAGATCTCCCCGGTGCCTTCCCTCGTCCTCGCCTATGTGCTGATGCTCTTCGTGGGGATTCCCACCATCGTGATTCTCTGCTGGCGCGGGCGTTTTCACCGGCGTTCCCTGGAGATCGCCGGGGTCGTCATCGGGAGTCTGCCGCCGGGCTTGTGGATGCTTCCGAGGCTGCCGGACCTGATCTCCCGTGACCCGGTGATGCTCTATAGCGATTCCCTGCGGCTGCTGGCTGGAGGCCTGAGCGGCTTCCTCGTCGGTTTCGTGGTCTGGCACCTGGCCGGCGAGACGTTCGCATCCGAAACCCCGGTTCCAGCTCCTGGGGCGTCGGCGGCGGCCCTCCTCACTGTCCTCTACGACGGCCGGTGCGCGCTCTGCCGGCGGGCGCGGACGTGGCTCGCGAAACAGCCCAAGTACGTTTCCATGGCGTTCGTCGAGGCCGGGTCCGAGGAGGCGCTTCGGCGCTTTCCGAGCCTGGAGGTCGGCGCTACCTTGGAAGAGCTGACAGTCGTGGGGAGCCGAGGCGAGGTCTATCGGGGCTCCAAGGCCTGGCTGATGTGCCTCTGGGCGCTCAAGAGGTACCGCTCGGCCGCCCTGCGGCTCTCGGCTCCGGGGATGCAGCCCGTGGCCCGGCGGCTCGTCGCCTGGGTCTCCAGGAACCGGTTCCGGATCGGGGAGGCCGCCGGATGGACGAGGTGAAGAAGATCGGCAAGGGGGAGCGCACCCGCGCCCAGATCCTCGCCACCGCCCTCGACCTCTTCCGCGAGCGGGGGTACGACGAGACGACCATGCGGGCCATCGCCGAGGGGGCGGGGGTGGCGGTGGGCAACGCCTACTACTACTTCCGCTCCAAGGAGCACCTGATCCAGGCCTTCTACGAGCGGACCCACGAGGAGCACATGGCGGCGAGCCGGGAGGTGCTCGCCCGCGAGCGCGGCCTGCGCGAGCGGCTGGCCGGCGTGATGCGGGCCAAGCTCGACACGATCATGCCCTACCACCAGTTCTCGGGCGTCCTCTTCAAGACCGCCGCCGACCCGAAGAGCCCGCTCAACCCCTTCAGCCGAGATTCGGAGCCGATCCGGCGCCAGTCGACCGAGCTGTTCGCGGAGGTGGTGAGCGGCGCGGACAGCCGCCTCACGCCCGATCTCGCCGCGGCGCTCCCCAACCTCCTCTGGGTCTACCACATGGGGATCATCCTCTTCTGGATCCACGATTCCTCGCCCGGCTGCGCGCGCTCCTACCTGTTGATGGAGCGCTCGGTGAAGCTGGTGCTGCGGCTGGTCTCGCTCGTCCAGTTCCCCCTGCTGCGGCCGTTCCTCAAGGAGCTCCTGGGACTGATCGGCGAGCTGCGGGGGGAGAGCGGGACGTAAGGGGTACCGGCCGTCTATCGCGGCCGGTTCGCCAGCTCGGAGAGCAGCCGCTGCAGGTCGGCGGGATCGATCGGCTTCACCAGGTGGTGGTCGAAGCCGGCTTCGCGGGAGCGGCGCAGGTCGTCCTCCTGGCCGTAGCCGGTGGCGGCGATCAGCACCACGTCCTTGCCGAGGGGGCCCTCGCGCAGCCGGCCGGCGACCTGATAGCCGTCGAGGCCGGGCAGGCCGATGTCGAGGATGACGGCGTCCGGCCGGAAGACGGCGGCCGCCTCGAGGGCCGCCGGACCGGAGTGGGCGAGCTGAATGGAGTGGCCGGCCATCTCCAGCAGGGCGCCGAGGAGCTCCGTGGTGTCCTCGCTGTCGTCCACCACCAGCACCCGGAGCGGCCGGGAAGGGGGCTCGTCGCGGTGGGCCGGCTCCTCGTCCGGCGCCGCGATCGACGGCAGGGCGGGGAGGCGGACCACGAACTCGCTCCCCTGGCCGGTCCCCGCGCTCTGGGCCTCCAGGGTGCCGCCGTGCAGCTCCACCAGCCGTTGCGAGAGCGTCAGCCCGATCCCCAGGCCGTCCCGCGAGCGGTCGAGCGAACGGTCCCCCTGGATGAAGAGGTCGAAGATGCGCGGCAGGAGGTCGGCCGCGATGCCGACGCCGTCGTCCTTGATCCGCACCACGGCCTCCTGGCCGTGGCGCTCGGCCGCCAGCGAGAGATGGCCGTCGTTCTCGGTGAACTTGACCGCGTTGCTCAGCAGGTTGGCGAGGACCTGCTCGATGCGGTTGGGGTCGGCGTCCACCCAGACGGGCTCCGGCGGCAGCGACACCACGAGGGAGTGGCCGCGGTCCTCGCAGAGCGGGCGGACGCCGTCCACCGCGTGGCCGATCAGGGCGTTGAGGTCGACCCGGGACTTGCGCAGCTCGACCTTGCCGGTGCGGATGCGGCTGACGTCGAGGAGGTCGTCGATCAGCCGCGCCAGCCGCCGCATCTGGCGGTCGACGATGCGCCGGATGTACCAGCGGTCGGGATCGTCGAGCGGCTTTTCGTCGAGCAGCCGCAGGGCGTAGACGACGGGAGCCAGGGGATTGCGCAGCTCGTGCGCGAGCACGGAGAGGAACTCGTCCTTCTCCCGGTCGGCGCGCGCCAGCGCCTCGGAGCGGTCGCGCAGCTCCTCGTCGAGCCGCTTGCGGTCCGTGCGGTCGCGCAGGATCTTGACGAATCCGCGCAGCACCCCGCGGTCGTCGCGCAGCGGGGTGGTGACGCCGTTGGCGAAGAAGAAGGTGCCGTCCTTGCGGGCGTGCCAGCGGTCGTCGCTGGCGCGCCCGGCCTCGGCCGCCTTCCGCAGCTCCTGCTCGGGAACGCCCCTCTGGGCCTCGTCCGGGGTGAAGATGCAGCCAAACCCCCGCCCGACGATCTCCTGTCGCGAGTAGCCCAGGAGCCGTTCCGCCCCCGTGTTCGAGCGCACCACCCGCCCTTCCGGATCGAGGGCGAGGATGGCGTAGTCGTGGACCGAATCGACGAACAGGCGAAGGCCGTCGCTCGATTCGAGCAGACTCCGGAGATCGCGCTCCGCCACTCCAAGTTCTTCTTCGGCTGGTTCGTTCATCCTCATCTCCGCCTCATCTCCGCCCCCATTTCCGCCAATGCCGGCGAGGGATCAAAGCAAGGCGCATGCCGTGGAGGGCGGCCGATCCCGCCGACGGGGCCG
>DASWQX010000513.1:0-1529 GCA_036403495.1 Thermoanaerobaculia bacterium | reverse complement strand
GGCCGCGAGCACCTCGCCGGCCAGCCTGGGCATGGCCGTGGCGAGCGCCGCGGGGTCAGAGGCCGCTGGGTCAGGAAAGTCAAAGGATTGCGCCGCGCAGGCGAGGGAGGCCAAGAGACACAGGCCAAACGACCAGACCGGCTTGAACATTCAGGCTCTCCTCAGACGTAGTGCCGCTGCAAGGAAAGTGAGGCTATCAGGTCTGGAGCGCCGGAAGGGGGAGCGATCCACGGTTTCCGTGGGCTGCGTATAAGCTTTGGGCCGTCACACTCGCGTGCCGGCCCGCGCACCTCACAGGGAGACGAATCCGATGAACACCAAGATCAAGACTTCCGCCGCGGCCCTGGTGCTCGCGGCTTTCGGATGGGCCTGCGGCGTCGGGGCCGACGCCCTCAACCAGGTGATCCCCGCGCCGGCGCTCGATACGCCCGCCGCCGAGGCCACCGGGCCGCAGACCGCCGTGCTCGCCGGCGGCTGCTTCTGGGGCCTCCAGGGCATGTTCGAGCACGTGCAGGGGGTGACCAAGGTCGTCGCCGGCTACTCCGGCGGCAGCGCGGAGACCGCGCACTACGAGATGGTGGGCACCGAGTCGACCGGCCACGCCGAGTCGGTGGAGATCACCTTCGACCCCAAGAAGATCTCCTACGGCCAGCTCCTGCGCCTCTACTTCGCCGTCGCCCACAACCCCACCGAGCTCAACCGCCAGGGCCCCGACTCCGGCCCCAGCTACCGCTCGGAGATCTTCTTCAGCTCCGCCACCCAGGAGCGCGTCGCCAAAGCCTACGTGGCGCAACTCGCCCAGGCCAAGGTCTTCAAGGGCCCCATCGTCACCAGGATCGAGCCCCTGAAAGGTTTCTATCCGGCCGAGGACTACCACCAGGACTTCCTGATCCACAACCCGCACCACGGCTACATCGTGGTGAATGACATGCCCAAGATCTACGCGCTGAAGAAGGTCTACCCGGACCTCTACCGCGAGACGCCGGTGATGGTGACCGCCCGCTGAGGGTGCAGGGATTTCTCAGGAATCCGCGGGTTCGCCGTCCGCGCGGCCGGCGAACCCGAAGGATCGACGTCAGCCGGCGCAGGGTCCGATGCAGCAGGTCACCCCCGAGTGGCATTTGGAAGTGGTGCCGGCGGCGGCAGCGACCTCCGCGAGGTCGGGTGGTTGCAGAGCGCGCAGGGTCTCGCGGTCGAGCTTGAGCTTGGCAGGAGTCTGGGTCGTCGCCTTTCTCTTCATCGCACGTCCTCCGTAGAATCGCGGGTGGCCTGGCACCCTCCGGCACGCCCGGAGAGCGCCGCTACAGGTACAGAGTGCCGCGATAGAGGGTGATCGCGACGCTTCCGCTCCTCCTTCCATCGAAGGGCGTAGAGACGCTCCCAGCCCGTCCACGACATCCTGCGCAGGCCACGGGGACGGCGGGACGTCTCCGCCGGAGGGCTCGAAGCCTCATCTGCCATTCCCCCATCCAGATGCAGTCGATGCCCTCCTGAACTGGTCTCGCGATAAACTGTGGCCGCAACCGACA
>DASWQX010000512.1:0-6056 GCA_036403495.1 Thermoanaerobaculia bacterium | reverse complement strand
GTTTCAGGGCTTCGGTATTCACATAGGCGATGTGCCCAGAGGCGTTCAGCACAAAGACTGGAATTTCCGCGGTGACATTTACATCCAGGTCGTGGGCAGTCATGCTGGCAAACAGCGGGTCGGAGCGCGAGGGGTCAAACCCGGTTCCCACCACCCACGAGTTACCCTTTGCCGCCCCTTGCTTGAGCAGGGCGTAGACTTTCGTCACCGACAAATTGGGGGCCTGGGAGCCGCAGTCAACCGAGAACCCAGGCTGAGACTGGACCGTCAGAGTCAGATGTGTATGAGGTTCGACGAAGCCTGGGAGCAAGGCGTGCCCGTGCAGATCGATCAACTGGGTAGACGGGCCCTTCCAATCATTCCTCACACTCTTCTCGTCACCCACATCGACGATTATTCCTTTGCGGACGGCTACGGCCCGGGCCACCACCATACCGTCCTTCGGGTCCTCCTTCATCTTCATGGTGAGCACCGGCCCCCCGAAAAAAATCTTATCGGCTGGCCCGGCTGGGTCTGAGGCAACGGGTGTTCCGGTGGAGAGGGGGCCGCTGGCCGAGGTAGGACCGGCAAAGCCCAGAGCGAGCAGTGCCAGTGAAAGGCCGAAGAGAGTTTCGCGCATCCTGGTAACCTCCATCCAAAGTGGCAGACAATTGCGGTTGATAGGCAGCAGTGTGCTCTTCGTCTCCCTCTCTGCGCATCAGGGCGGCGCCCTGATTTTTCCATCGGGAAAACCCCGATGCGGATCACGGCGCCACCCGGATTGTCTCGGGCAGGCCAGATAGGTGCAGCCTCCCCGTCGCCTGGAAGGCTACTGGTTCGACCGCACACAGGAGTATGCGGCGCGCCGCAGCCGGAAGGAGCAAGAGCGCCTCGAAATCGCAACGCGCTACTCAGTCGCTTTATCTCCGCTGCCTTGCTGAGCTCACCTCTCTCCAGACCAGCAGAGAGCTCGTGTCACCGATGTGGTCCATGAAATCGAGGACGAGGCGAACCGGAGAAGGGAGGAGCCGGGAAGGACATCGCCAGGCCCCGACGCGATCCGCCGGCAGAATCCGCACAAACAGCCCCAAAGATCGAAGAAGTCGCCCGCGCCGCTTTTCCATGCTGTCAGGCTCTGGGTGAAAAAGAGCTCTACACCGCATACGCCGGCTTCCTTGCCGCCTTTCGGGAGGCGGCCGAGAAATGGCGATCTGGCGACCGCACCGTGGTCTTCCCCATTGGATACTACCCGCCCGCACTGCCTTCGTGGAGGATGAGCCACCCCCCTGCTCGCCGTCAGCCGGCCGAGTCTGCGCTGATCGCACCGAGAGGTGCTCAGAGAGGAACGGTTTACACGCTCATCCAAGAGGGGCGGCCTGGAAGCTCAATTTCCAACGAATTTTTCCAACGCCCAGGTCCAAGGCCGAGCCCTGCTTTCAGGAAGGCTGGGCTCGAGAGGATCAGGCCTGCTTGGTCAGCATGTTCAGGTTCGCGTCGGGGTTCACGGTTGACCAAACGGCAGGCACCTATCTTGGGCGGAGCCATCCGCCAGCCTTCCTGTGGGGTATCCGCGACCACTCCGAACAACATGACGTTTCCGGCCGGCGAGGAGATGCGGATCACGATCGCTCCGTTCTCCTCCTGGAACGCGAGTCGCAACGGCACTACCGCCCGGGAGCCTGCCTCGGCGGCTCGCAGCCAGGTCGGTGAGGCGACCGCCAACAGCGGGGTGAAGCCGGCCGTCGCGGCCTGTTGTAACGCGGTCTTTTCATCGTCGGTAAGCTCGGCGTCGGAGACGAGCGTCATCTCCACTCCATCAACCAGGAGGAGACTCTTCACCAGCCGCCGAAGGCTGCCCGAAGGGCCGAACGTCTGCTCCCAGGTCGGCTTCATGTCAGCCGGCCACGCGATGCACGGGTTGTCGTACGCGTAGCTCAGCGCAGCCTCGCTGAACCATGGAGGATACGGCTCACCACCGATGACGTCTGCCGCCTGCAGAGGAGCGGCGCATACCTGCGCCTGATGGGCGAAGACGGCGCCCCCCGCCACATGGCTCGCCGCGAGCTTCGCCGCCGCCCGCTCCGCGTGTCCGCGCGCCTCGAGCGACAGCTCCGCGCCGGCGAGTTGCGCCGCGAAGGGAGAAGCGGCTTCCCGGCGGGGCGTCGCCGACTGGCTGCTGGTGAACAGGAGCTCAATTCTCGTTCCCCGGCGGGTCTGATCGCACGCCTCATCGATCGACCGCGAGTAGGCGTATGGACCCTTGGCCTCGTTGAAGCGGTCCTGTGCTACGGGGACGACATCGTTGAGGACCTGCTGATAGGCCGTGATAGCCGCTTGAGCGAGCGCCGGATCGGGAATGTTTTCCTGAGCCCAGGCCGTGAAAAGCTCGCGCATCCCTCGCGGCGGGATCGGTGGGGAGGAGGCGAGATATTCGACCCATTGGCTGTAGTGTTCCCCGACGGCGATCCGCCAAGCCGTGCCGGATTGGGGGATGAGCAGGTTCACCACCGCGCCGTAGCCGACCGAAAAGCGATTGAAGAGTTGGAGCTCGTAGAAGTGGCCGTCTTCGAATGGGACCGAATCGAAATAATCCCACAGGTCGGGCGAGGTCTCGCCCAGCGGAATCTGCGCGCGGGCGAGCAAGAAAGTGCGCGGAGAGAGGCCGAAGGCCGCGACGACGGCGTCGTACCAGGCTTGGTAGAGATCGCCTGTGGTCTGCACAGTGGTCTTCATCCCAGGGCCTTTCTCCGCGGAAGGTCACCTGCTTTAACTGAAGATCCTCTCGATCGGCAGAACACTGACGCCGAGGATCAGGGGGCTGTCGGGGGGGCTGGTGACCGTGACCTTCATTTTTCCGGTGCCTTCGAATTCAACTTTGGTCCCGTTGCTGCCCGAGGCGCTGGCCCTGTAGAAGGGCCAGAATCCTCCTTTCCCATGCGCCTCGATCGTCTGGCGTTCATCCCCCGTGAAAGTTGCGTTGGACCACATGGTCATCTCCAGCTCATCGCCGACAATGAGACTGGTGGCGAACCGCTTGATATTCCCCTTGTCGCCGAAGGTCGATTCCCAAGACACCCCCTCGGCAGGCCAGACGTTGGAGCCCTTGTTCTGAAAAGCGAAGTTTAATGCCGCGGAGCTGAACCAACCCGGGCACAGCTCGCCGCCGACGAGATCCTCTGTCTGGAGAGGGCCGGCCGCGAAAGCCAGGACGTGCTTGAGTTTCACTTCGATGGAAATATCGCTGGTTCCGAAAACCTTGTTGATGTGGTCAAGATTGACTCCCCCCTCCCCCCAGAGAAAGTCGGAAGAAGCGCTGATTTTGCCCTTGGCCCAACTGAGATCCGTAGTATTTTTTGCATTCTTGCTGTTGAAACTGTAGCCTTGGGCCGGCGCTTTTTTCACCGCGGCGAGCAGTTCAGCTATGCTCCGGTTGTATGCATATTTTCCCTTCGCATCGAGGAATCGGTTCACCGCCACGGGCACCACGCCGTTTTGCATCTGTTTGAACTGAGTGATTGCCTTTTGCCTCGTCGCGGGATTGGCCATGTTCCCGTTCGCCCAGTTCGTGAACAGCAACACCTCGTCGGGGACTGGGCCTTCGCCATGCGCCTTGATGTTGTAGGTATCCCAGGCAGCCATTTTGTCGCCCATCGTCTTCTCGAACTCCGCCCCTCCCGAAGGAATAAGGTTGCTGATGACCGCGTCGTAGTTGCCGGCAAAACTGCTGATCGTTCCCGGTGTGGCCAGTTGGGAGATGGAGGCAGGAGGCGTTGAATTGTAGGCCGCCCATAGCAGCGAGGACCTGTCGCCCAACTCTACATTGCTCTGATAGATCTGGAATGTATCAGCAGAAAGGTTCAACCCCGTAACCATAGCGCTGTACCACATTCTGGTCAGGTTATTCATCGCCTCTTCGCCGGCGGAAGGAACCTGCTCTGTTTCTAGAGTCTGAGTCGCAACGGACATAGAGCACCTCGCCTTGTTGGTCCGATCGGAGTTGATCGAACTGTTGATAGATTCGGATATGAGAGGGTTGTTTTATGATGCGCCCTTGCTTGCCCGGCAGCGCGCCGGTTCTATAGCTTGCAGTGTGCTCTCACCGCCCGCCCTGCGCATCGGGGCGGCGCCCTGATTTTTCCATCGGGAAATCCCCTATGCGCGCGAGCATGGCCCTGATCTCCGCGCTCATGTACTTCTCGCCCTCAAGCACGCTGCGGATGGCGAGCAGCACGGTCTCGCCCATCTCCTGCTTCGTCACGAAACCGTCGGCACCGGCCCGGAACGCTTGCCGGGCATGGACGGGGGCAGCGTGCACGGTGAGCACCAGGACCGGCAGATTCCCATGGAGCGCGCGGATGTCCTTCAGCAGGGCCAGGCCGTCGTCGTCCCCAAGCGACAGATCGACGATGACGAGGTCGGGGCGGGAGGAAGCGATGGCCGCGAGGGCCGCCCGCCGGGTGGCCGCGGCGGCGCAGCAGACCGAGAGGTCGGGCTCGTTGTCGATGAGGGCGGTCAGCCCGCGCCGCACGAGCCGATGATCGTCGACGATCAGAATGCGATGCATGGCTCAACCAGGGTGACGCATCCGGAGCGCAAAGGCATCGGGGCGGCGCCCTGTTTGTGGCATGGGGCAATGCCCCACGGAAGAGGAAGGGGCGGTCAGCGGGGGCGGCCGGTTTCGACCCACTGGGTGGCGCGATGGGCCAGCTCGGTGGCGGTCTCGACCTGCAGCTTCTGCTTGAGGTGCTCGCGGTGGGTTTCGATCGTCTTGATGCTCAGATGGAGCGTCTCCGCGATCTGGCGGGTGCTCCGGCCCTGCCCGATCAAGCGAAATACCTGCAGCTCGCGGTCGCTGAGCGCCTCCAGGGGCGAGTGTGTGGCAAGCGTTCGACCCGCCACGAATCGTGCGGCCAGCCGCTCCCCGACCGTGCCGCTCATGTAGATCTCGCCGGCCAGCAGGCGGCGGATGGCGACCAGGACCGTCTCGTCGAGCTGCTGCTTGGTGACGTAGCCCCGGGCACCCGCCCGCAGGGAACGCTCGGCATACACCGCTTCGTCGTGCATCGAGAGCACGAGCGCCGGGATCCGCGGGTGGCGGCGCTTCAACTCTTTGACCAAGTCCAGGCCGTCGCTTTCCCCGAGGGAGAGATCGACGATCGCCAGGTCGGGTTGGCTCTGTTGGGCGGCTTGGAGCGCGACCGCGCTGCTCCCGGCTTGTCCGCACACCGCGAGATCGGGCTCGGACTCGATCAGGCTGGCCAGCCCGCGACGGAACATGGGGTGATCGTCGACGATGAGGATCGTCCTCCTGGCCGACGCGGGCATGCTACGGTTTCTCGCGGGCGTCAATGCGGCCGGAGAGGGGAAAGGCGCAGAGGACCGTCGTGCCGCCGCGGGATCGCCGCCGGACTTCGATGCGGCCACCGATCAAGCGCGCCCGGTAGGTCATGTTGTGCAGCCCGATCCCGTCCGGAGGGAGCAGCCTCTCGGGCATGCCCACGCCGTTGTCCAGGACGGTCAGGAGGCCTTCCCCGTCTTTCGCGTCCAGATGGATCTCGATCCGCCGTGCTTTTCCATGGGACACGGCATTGTTCACGGCCTCCTGCGCGATGCGAAAGAGGTGCCGCTCGGCCTCGCGGTCAAGCCTCCCAAGAGGGCGATCGCACGCGAATGTGCAGCAGGCGCGAAACAGGTGCCGGACATCGTGAGCGAGGGTCTCGAGGGCGATCTCGAGACCTTCGCTCAGGCCCACGGCCCCAAGGCCGCGGGCCATGTCGCGGGCCTCGCCGATGGCCTCGCTCAGCAGCCGGGTGATCTCGGCCGCGGCATCGGCCGCGGCGGTCTGGTCCTCGGCAGTTGCGCCCGAGCGTGCAAGCTTCCTGGCAAGTGTCGCGCTCAAGGCGGAGATCCCGGCCAGGGTCTGGCACAAGCCGTCGTGGAGCTCCCGCCCCAGGCGCTCCTTCTCTCGATCCAGGATCTCGAGGATCTCTCTCTCGAATCGCTTCCGGTCGGTGATGTCGCGCGCCGTCGCGTAGATTTCGCCGCGGTCGACCACCGACCTTGCGTTCCATTCGAGC
>DASWQX010000511.1:0-1766 GCA_036403495.1 Thermoanaerobaculia bacterium | reverse complement strand
GGGACTCCTGGGTTTCCGAGAATTTCCCTTCTAGGCAATAGGGTGAATAGAGGCAAGGGGAAGGGTCGAGGCTCGGACCCCTCCTAGGTTTGCGGCGAGATATCCGTGAGCTTGCGGGTTCTCCTCCTCTTTCTGGGGGCCGTGTCTCGGACATGAACGCGGCCACCATGTCGTCCCATTCGATCGCCAGGAAGTGCGGGCGGAACCGGTCCGCGTCGGCCTCGCCGACCGCAGCCATTCACGGCCAGTGGAACGGGGAATGTCCCGCGGCCATACTCCTTGAACCCGCGGCCCTTGCTAAACCTAACTCTGCTATGTATAATGCTACTATGTACACGCGGATTCGAGTTCGTTAGCGCCGCGCGATGCGTGAAACCATGGAGATCAACAAGGACCTGATAGCCGCTTCCTCGACCCCGATCGTCCTGGCGATCCTGGCCGAACAGGACAGCTACGGCTACGCGATCCTCCAGCGCGTTCGGGAGTTGTCCGGCGGGCGCATGGAGTGGACGGACGGGATGCTCTACCCCGTTCTGCATCGGCTCGAGCGGCTCGGCCACGTCGAGGCGCGGTGGGAAGTCGCGGGGAGCGGTCGCCGTCGCAAGTACTACCGGATCACGTCCCAGGGCCGGACTCAGCTCGCGGAGGAACGCAGGCAGTGGCAAGCGGTGGACGCTACGCTACGGGGCATCTGGCAGGCGCTCTCCCTTTCCGTCCCGGCCAGCCACCCGGCGGCAGCCGCGCCACTGCCACAGGGAGCTTGAGCGATGCCGGCTCCAGGTGACGCGGTATCGCTCGAGGAGCAGATCGACCGATGGCGGAGCTACCTCCGCCGCCGGCAGGCGATCCACTCCGTGGATGTAGCGGAGCTGGAAGACCATCTGCGCGAGCAGATAGCGGTCCTAGTCGGCGCGGGGCTCGCCCCGGATGAAGCGTTCCTGGTAACGGTGAAGCGCATGGGCAACCTCGACACCCTCTCACGAGAGTTCGCGCGCGAGCACTCGGACCGCCTCTGGAAGCAGCTCGTCGTTGCCCCCTCGGATTCCGGGGAGCCACGAGCGCGGGCCCGAACGGATGCTATCGTCGCCTTCTGTCTTGCGGTGGCGGCGGCCGTGGTCATCAAGGTGCCGGCGCTCTTCGGGATCCACTTGGACCAGGACGCCGGCTTCTACGCCCGCAATCTGAGTCTCTTCGTGCTGCCCCTCCTGACCGGCTATTTCGCCTGGAAACGGCGGCTCGACACCAGCACTCTCCGCTGGCTGGCCGTGGCGTTCGTCGCGGCGGGTGTATTCGCCAACGTCTATCCCTTCGCTCCGGGCGGCTACCCCGAGGCGCTTACGGCGCTGCACCTGCCGATCGCGCTCTGGCTGGTGGTGGGCATCGCGTACGCCGACGGCCGCTGGAGCCAGGTGGGCGGCCGCATGGACTTCATTCGATTCTCGGGCGAGCTGTTCATCTACTACATCCTGATCGCCCTCGGCGGCGGCGTCCTTACGGCGTTGATGGCGATGATCTTCCAGGCCATCAGGATCGACGTCGAGCCCTTCGTCGAGTCCTGGCTGCTGCCATGCGGAGCGGTAGGGGCCGTCGTGGTCGCCTCCTGGCTGGTGGAGGCCAAGCAAAGCGTGATCGAGAACATGGCGCCCGTGTTGACGCGCCTCTTCACCCCCCTGTTCGCCGCCGTGCTGGTCACGTTTCTGGGGGCCATGCTGTGGACCGGACGCGGCGTCGACATCGAGCGTGACGTGCTCATCGGCTTCGACCTG
>DASWQX010000510.1:0-5626 GCA_036403495.1 Thermoanaerobaculia bacterium | reverse complement strand
GGCCGCCGGCGTCTCACCCACCTCACCGGCAACGCCCGGCGCTCCGTCCAGCTCGTCTACGGCCGGGGCTACGAGGTCGACCTGCCGGGGGTGGCCTACGACTTCCAGCGCGGCGAGCGCATCCTCGCATTTCTCGACGCGGCGGGCCTCGTCGACCTCGACGACGTGCATCGGGCGCAGCCGATCCCCTTCCGCTACCTGCGCCGCGTCCACACCGACGACTATCTCGATTCGCTCACCCGCCCGGACGCGCTGCTGCCGGTCGTCGGCCTCCACCTCTCCGAGGAGCTGGCCGAGCGGGTGCTGGCGGCGCAGCGCACGATGGCGGGGGGCACCCTCGCGGCGTTCCGCCTGGCGCTCGCCTCGCGCCAGATCGCCGTCACCCTGGGCGGCGGGCTCCACCACGCCTTCGCCGCCAAGGGGGAGCGCTTCTGCGTCTACAACGACGTGGCCGCGGCGATCGCCGACCTGCGCGCCCACGGCAACGAAGCCCGCATCCTGGTGGTCGACCTCGACCTCCACGACGGCGACGGCACCCGCTCGATCTTCGCCGCGGACCGCAGCGTCCACACCCTCTCGATCCACAACTACACCTCGCCCGGCATCGAGGCGGAGGAGGCGACGGTGATCGAGCTGGGGGCCGGGGTGAGGGACGCGGCCTACCTGGACGCCCTGCGCGCCGCCCTGCCGCCGGTCGTCGAGCGGTTCGCCCCCGAGCTCGTCGTCTATCTGGCCGGCTGCGATCCGGCGGCGGACGACCAGATCGGCGACTGGAAGATCTCCGACGGAGCGATGCTGGAGCGCGACCGCTTCGTGCTCTCCTGCGTCCGCGCGGGGGCCCGGAAGCCGCCGGTGGTCGTCGCGCTGGCCGGCGGCTACGGCCTGAACGCCTGGCGCTACAGCGCGCGCTTCCTCTCGGCGCTGCTCAACCGCGACCGCGCCGTCGAGCCGCCGAGCACCGAGGAGCTGCTGCTGACCCGCTACCGCACCCTCGCCCGCGAGCTCGAGGAGCACGAGCTGACGGGCGAGCCGCGAACGGACGACTGGGGGCTCACGGCGGAGGACCTCGCCAGCGCCCTCGGCGGCCCCCGCCGGCCGCGGCGCCTGCTCGGCTTCTACTCGTGCCCGGGGCTGGAGCTGACGCTCGAACGGGCGGGCCTGCTCGAACGGGTGCGGAACCTCGGCTTCGATCACCCGCGGCTGGAATTCGACCTCGACAACCCGGCGGGGGACACCGTGCGCCTCTACGGCGATCCCGGCCGGCGGGAGCTGCTGATCGAGACCCGCCTGCGCGTCGACCGCCGGGCGCTCCCCGGCATGGCGCTGCTGCGCGTCGAGTGGCTCCTGCTGCAGAACCCGCGCGGGCACTTCACGCCGGAGCACCCGCGGCTGCCCGGCCAGACGCACCCCGGCCTCGGCATGCTCCACGACCTGATCGCCCTCTTCATCCTGGCCTGCGACCGCCTGCAGCTCGATGGTCTTCTGTTCGTCCCCTCGCACTACCACGTCGCCGTGCAGGGGCGGAAGACGATGCGCTTCCTGAATCCCGACGCCGAGGGGGTATACCGCGCCCTGGAGCCAGCGCTCCAGGGACTCTCGCTCAGCGCCGCCGCCAATGCCCTGGCCGCCGGCCGGGTGATCGACACAGGCGACGCCGGCAATCGCGACAAGAGCGCTCCCTTCACCTGGGAGCCCGTGGCGATGACCTACCCGGTGAGCGAGCGGCTGCGCGAGCAGGTCACCGGCGAGGAGTACGAGCGGCGGGCGGCCGCGGAGGCCAGCCGCCACGCCTTCGTTCTGCGCTGAGGCTCTCCACGGACGCCGGCGGCACGGGCGCCAGGAGCTCTCCGGGGTGCTCGACCTCCGCAAGCCAGCCGACCGATTCCGCGGCGCGGAGGGAGTCGCCGGCCGACAGGAAGATGGCCACAGTGCGCCGGAACAGCACCGCCGCCTCGTCGGGACGCTGCTGAGCCTGGCGCAGGAAAGCCCGGTAGACCAGGAGCTGCGCCTTCTCCATCGGATCCCCGGTCCCCTGGCGCAGCGCCGCCGCCGCCTGCCGGAAGGCCTCCTCGGCGCCAGCGAGGTCGGCGGCCACCCGGCGGGCATTGCCGGCCACCATCCAGCAGCGCCCCCGCGTGTCCGCCAGCACCTTGGGCGTGTACCAGCCGGCGTCGAGCGCGTCGACTAGTGCCAGCGCCAGCGCGGCGAGCCGCGCCGCTTCCCCGGGAGCGTCCACGGAGGCCTCGTGGCCGCGCTCCACCAGCAGGCCGCAGAGGGCGAGGCTGCGGAACCGCCGGCTGTTGCGCGCCAGGATCTCCCGGCGCTCCGGGCGCTGGCCGAGCAGCGCGGCGAGCAGCCCCGGCGCCTCCGCCCGCTCGCGCGCCGCCGCCTGGATGCGCGACCGGAAGCTCGACAGCACGCCGTCGATCGCTCGGCCCACCGCCCGGGCCGAGGGGCGCCAGGAGAGCACCCCCCCGCGGTCCCCCGGCCGGCGCCCCGCCAACCCTTCGCGGCAGGGCGGGCAGGCCTGGACGTGGTGGAGCAGGCGCGCCCGCGTCTCCGGGAGGAGCTGGATCAGCCGGCTCAGGACCTCGGGCTTCGGATGGATTCTCGGCATCGAGTCACCTCCATCGCATCACTGGTTTCGCAGAATCGACGTCTCTAATAGCAGAGTTGCCGCAACCATCTTCCAGGTGACAACGAATTTGATGAATTTTTCGCCGGACCCCCGCCGGGGCCCCTGCTATGATTCCCGGAGCCCCTATGACCCGCCTCGTGAGCCTTCCGTTCTGGCTGGTGATCCTCCTCTTGCTGCTCGCCACCTGGGCGGCGCTCGACCGCCTGCTCGTGCCCGGCGTCCGCTGGTACCTGCGGCGGCGGGTCAACCGCGCCATCGACGAGCTGAACACCCGCCTGCGACTGAAGATCCCCCCCTTCCACCGCACCCGGCGGCGAGTGCTGATCGACCGCCTGGTGTTCGATCCGGCGGTGGTGGAGGCGGTCGACGTCCAGGCGCGCGAGCAGGGGATCCCGCGCCAGGTGCTGGTGTCGCGGGTGGAGCGCTACGCCCGCGAGATCGTCCCCGCCTTCAACGCCTACTTCTACTTCCGGATCGGCTACTGGCTCTCGAAGCGGCTGGCGCAGACGCTCTACCGCGTGCGGCTCGGCTTCTCGGACGAGGCCGGCCTCGCCGCGCTGGCCCCCGGCTCGACGGTGGTCTTCCTGATGAACCACCGGAGCAACATGGACTACGTGCTGGTGGGCTACCTCGCCGCCGACCGCACCGCGCTCTCCTACGCGGTGGGCGAGTGGGCGCGGATCTGGCCGCTGCAGACCCTGATCCGCTCGACCGGCGCCTACTTCGTGCGCCGCAACTCGGGCGATCCGCTCTACCGCCGGGTCCTCGAGCGCTACATCCACATGGCGACGGCGGCGGGAGTGCCGCAGGCGGTCTATCCGGAGGGAGGGCTGTCGCGCGACGGCCGGCTGCGCCCTCCCAAGCTCGGCATCCTCGACTACATGCTGCGCTCCTTCGATCCCGTCCACGGCGACCGCGACCTGGTGTTCATCCCGGTGGGGATCAACTACGACCGCGTGTTGGAGGACCGCACCCTCCTCCTCGACCTCGAACCCGGGAAGCGCAAACGCGACCCGCTGTTCGCCGCCCGTACCACCCTGCGGTTCCTCGGCCGCAACCTCTCCCTGATGCTGCGCAGCCGCTGGCACCGTTTCGGCTACGCCTGCGTCAACTTCGGCACGCCGCTCTCGATGCGCACCTACCTGCGCGAGCGCGGCCTCGACCTCCGCCACCTCTCACGCGAGGAGCGAACGGTCCATCTGGAGCATCTGGGGGCCGATCTGATGCTGGGGATCGGCGGGGTGATCCCCGTCCTGCCGGTGCCGCTGGTGGCGACCGTCCTGGTGGCGAGTGCCGGCGAGCCGCTCTCGGAGCTGGAGCTGAAGGCACGGACGCTGAGCCTGATCGAGGAGCTGGAGGGCGCCGGAGCGCACGTCTACATTCCGCGCCGGGACCAGGACTACGCCATCGTCGCCGGCCTGCGGATGCTCACGCTTCGCCACCTGGTCGAGGAGCGGGAGGGTCTGTACGCCGCGGTCCCCGCGGAGATGCCCCTGCTGCGCTACTACGCGGGCTCGATCGCTCATCTGACGGAACCTCGCGAGAGCTCGCGCGCAGCCACTGGCTGAGCTCCGCTTCGCTGATCTCACCCGCGGCCAGGCGCAGGAACGTCTGGATCCGATCCTCGCGGGAGGCTTCCAGGCGCCAGCCGTGCAGGTCCAGGAAGGTCAGCGCCGCGGCCAGCGCGATCCTCTTGTTGCCGTCGACGAAACAGTGGTTCCGCGCCAGCCCGCAGGCGTAACAGGCGGCGAGGTCGAATTCGCTCGCATTCTCGGCATAGGCGAGCAGGTTCCGGGGGCGGGCCAGGGTGGAATCCAGCAGACCTCGATCGCGCAGGCCCGCGGCCCCGCCGTGCTCGGCGATGGTGGCCTCCTGCACGGCGAGGACGACGTTGACCAGCAACCACCTCGGCGAGCCCGTCACTTGGCCAGCTCGCGCAGCACGTCCCGGTTCTCCCGCAGGATCCGCTCGGCCGCCTCCATCTGCTGGGCGAACTCTTCGTCATAAGGAGTAATCTTGTAGCCATCCTGCGACTCGGTGAGATACAGGACGTCCCCTTTCGTGACCCTGAGGCGCGAGAGCACCTCCCTGGGCAGCACGACCCCCGTCGAGTTGCCTACCGTCGTGACCTTGAGCTTGAACATCGAGCCGTCCTCCGTTATAACAAAGATCATAACAGATACGCGAAAGGATGTCTTGAACCTGACCGTCCCCTTTTCCGTATGAGTCCCTTATGAGCCGTCGCAGCCGCCCCCCTGGGACCGTCCGCCGCCTCCACGGCTTCTTCCGCGAGTACACGGAGGGGATGGAGTCGCGCGATTTCAAGCGCCTGTTCGACCGCGACGCCGCCCGGGCCTACGCTGTGCTCACCCGCGAGCACAGCCAGGACCCCGAGCCCAAAAAGGGGATGGGGCGGTTTCTGTTCCGGACCAAGCTCGCCTTCCTCGGCCTCTCCTACAAGCTCTCGCCGGCGCGCCGCCTGCTGTTCGCCGCCTCTCTGCTGGCGTTCTGCTTCGGCCTGTTCAGCGACTCCGGGGTCTTCTACGACACGAAGAAGGTCAGCATCCACATCCAGTTCAACCCGATGTGGTTCGCGATCAGCGTCGGCTGCCTGATCTTCCTCCTCGCCCTCGAGCTGGTCGACCGGGTGCGGGTGCGCGACGAGCTGGAGGTCGCCCGCGAGCTCCAGAAGGAGCTGCTGCCGCGGGTGATGCCCGAGCTGGCCGGCTACGACTTCGCCCACTCCTACCGCACCGCCAACGAGGTGGGAGGCGATTTCTATGGCCTCACCCCGCTCCCCGACGGCCGCCTGGCGCTGATGGTGGCCGACGCCAGTGGTCACGGGATGGCCGCGGGCCTGGTGATGGCGATCGCCAACGCCACCCTGCGCACCGCCCTCGATCTCGACCCCAGCCCGGAGCCGGCGATGGCGATGCTCAACCGCACCCTCTGCCGCACCGGCACCACGCGGACGTTCATGAGCGCCTT
>DASWQX010000509.1:0-4872 GCA_036403495.1 Thermoanaerobaculia bacterium | reverse complement strand
AGGATCGAGTATGGCGACCGTCGAACCGAGAGTTCCCGAATCGCAGCGCGCTCTCAAAGAGGAGAGGCGGGCGCTGAGCCGGGCTGCCGCCATCGATAAGTTGCTCGATCTGCGGCGCCAACAGCGCCCGGTATCGCCTGCCGAGATCGCGAGAACAAGGTGGGCCGATCGGCCCTGAGGTCGGTAATCGCGCCTGGGCGGCAGAAGCTGCGGTTGACCGAAAGGCTTGTAGAGACGCTCCCAGCCCGTCCACGACAACCTTCCGAAGGCCACGGGGACGGCGGGACGTCTCCTCGAAGGGTTTGTCCTACCATCCGCCACTCCGGGTGAGGAGGCCGCCAACGGACCACGGCAGACCAAGAGGAGGGTTCAGCGAGGCAAGTCCTGCCCCGGCTAGGCCTTGCCCTCGGCGACGGCATACCCTCCGTCGGAGACGTCCCGCCGTCCCCGTGGCCTGCACAGGGTGTCGTGGGCGGGCTGGGAACGTCTCTACAAGCCCTCCGACCAACGGATGAACCGCACTTTCTGCCGCGCAGGCACTAGGATAAAACCGCCATGACGACCCATGCCGGTCCCTGGGGCGCGGGGGATCGATTCCCCCAGACCCGCCGTTCGGTGCTGCTGGCGGCGCGCGATGCCGATCCGGCGGTGCGCCGGCAGGCGTGGGAGGCGCTGGCCGGGGGCTACTGGAAGCCGGTCTACAAGCTCCTGCGGACGCGCTGGTGGCTCGACCGCGAGGACGCCGAGGATCTGACGCAGGAGTTCTTCGCGACGGCCCTGGTCAAGGGCACGTTCGAGCGCTACGACCCCGCGCGCGCCCGCTTCCGGACATATCTGCGCACCTGCCTCGACGGTTTCGCCGCCAACGAGCACAAGGCCGCCCACCGGCTGAAGCGCGGCGGCGGGCAGGCGCCCGTCTCGCTGGAGGCCGTCCTGGATTTCGAGGTCGCCGAGGCGGAGCTGCTCCGCCATGGCGCGGGCGACGGGCTCGATCCGGATGAGTACTTCCATCGCGAGTGGGTGCGCGCCCTCTTCGACCTCGCCGTGGCCGATCTCCGCCGCTGGTGCGAGACGGCCGGCAAGGAGGTCCATTTCCGCCTCTTCGAGCGCTACGACCTGGAAGGGCCCGACGCGGTCGAGCGGCCGAGCTACGCCGAGCTCGCCGCCGATCACGGGCTCCCCGTCACCCAGGTCACCAACTTCCTCGCCGCCGTCCGCCGCGAGCTACGGCGGCGGGTGCTCGCCCGTCTGCGCGAGCTGACCGCCTCCGACGAGGAGTACCGGGCCGAGGCCAGGCACGTGCTGGGAGTGGACCCCGGAGACGCTCCGAAATGAGCGGGATCTCCGACGCGGCGCTCCGCCATCTGCGCGAGATGGCCGATCTCCCGGACCTCGAAGGCACTCCCTACGAGATCGTGGAAACGCTCGGCCGCGGCGGCATGGGCACCGTCTACCTGGCGCTCGACCACCGGCTCGACCGCGAGGTCGCCCTCAAGATCGTTCAGCTTCCCGGCGACTCCGGGGAGGAGGTCGACCGCCTGCTGCGCGAGGCCCGCGTGCTGGCGCGGCTGGAGCACCCCGGCATCGTCCCGGTTCACGACGCCGGCCTGCTGCCGGACGGCCGCGCCTTCTACGCGATGAAGCGCGTGCGCGGCCTGCGCCTCGACGAGCACGCCCGCGCCGTCCCCCTGCCGGAGCGCCTGCGCGCCTTCGAGCGCGTCTGCGAGGCGGTCGCCTTCGCCCACGCTCACGGCGTGATCCACCGCGATCTGAAGCCGGAGAACGTGATGGTGGGCCCTTTCGGCGAGGTGCTGGTGCTCGACTGGGGGGTGGCGAAAGTGCGGGCGAGCCCCCCTCCCAGCCCCTCACTCCCCCAGCCCCTCTCTCCCAGCCCTCCACCCGCCCTGCCGGGGAGAGAGGGGAGCAGGGAAGAAAAAGAGGGAACCGAGGAGAGGCGTCCTGATACGCACGAACCTGAAATTCACGCCGCCTTTCTCCCTCCTCTCCCAGTTGGGGCGGGCGGAGGGCTGGGAGAGGAGGGCCGGGGAGGTGAGGGAAGAGTGGGGGAGCCCGCCTTTTTCGAGCCCTCTACCGCCCATGGCACCATCCTCGGCACCCCCGGCTACATGGCGCCCGAGCAGGAGCGCGGTGAGGTCGACCGGATGGACGAGCGAACGGACGTCTATGCGCTGGGCGCGCTGTTGGGCTTTCTGCTCGCGGGGGAGGAGGCGCCGAAGGCGCTGGCGGCGATCCGCCGGCGGGCCATGGCGATCGACCCGGACGAGCGCTACCGCCAGGTCGACGAGCTGGCGGCGGACCTCTCCCGCTATCTCGCGGGGCTCGCCGTCAGCGCCCACCGCGAGAGCCTCGCGGACCGCGTCCTGCGTTTCGCCCGCAATCACCGCGCGGCGATCCTGCTGGTCCTCGCCTACGCCCTGATGCGGATCGTGCTGATCCTCCTCCTGGGCCGTTAAAGGAATTCCCGGGACTGTTGTAAGAGAGTTCGTCGGACGAAATCGACGCCATCTTCAGGAGGGATTGAGAGTATGAGCAAACCGCTGTTCGGGCTTCTGCTGGGCGGGTTTCTGGGTATCCTCGATGGGCTGACGGCGCTGATCTCCGCGCCGCAGACCCGGCCGCAGATCGTCGGCATCGTGATCGGCTCGATGATCAAGGGGCTGATCGCCGGCGTCCTCATCGGCTGGTTCTCCCGCAAGGTGAACAGTCTGCCGCTGGGCATCCTCTTCGGCCTCGGGCTAGGCGGCCTGCTGGCCTACCTGGTGGTGCGGATGGGGGGCAACAACCCCTACTTCTGGGAGATCATGCTCCCCGGCATGGCCGTGGGCGTCATCGTCGGCTTCGCCACCCAGCGGCACGCCGAAAGGCCGTCCGCTGCCAAGCTCGCTTCCTGAAAGGAAATGATCATGATGAAAAAGACTTTGCTTTTCCTCGCGCTCCTCGCCCTCACCGCCGCCGCGTGGGCGGGCGATACGGCTACCAGCAAGGTGGACGGCAAGGCCGCGTTCGAACGGCTGAAGACGCTCGCGGGGGACTGGAGCGGCAAGGGGGACGGCGGGATGGTCACGCCGGTCAGCTACAAGGTGAGCGCCAACGGCAGCGTCGTGATGGAAACCCTGTTCTCCGGCACGCCGCACGAGATGATCACCATGTACCATTTGGCGGGGAACGACCTGGTGGCGACCCACTACTGCGCCGGCGCCAACCAGCCGCACTTCAAGCTCGACACTGAGAAATCGACGCCGAACGAGCTGGTGATGGCCTTCGACGGCGGCACCAACATCGACATGGACAAGGGCTCGTTCATGCACGGCGGCAAGATCGCCTTCGCGCCGGACGGCGGGATCGTCAGCGAGTGGGACGTCTACGCCGCCGGCAAGCCGGCGGGCGCCCACACGTTCCATCTGTCGCGGGTGGGGAAGTAGGAAGACCTTCACCCCCGGTGACGAGGGGCCCTCTTCCTCAGCGGTAGACGTCCCGCCCGATCTGGATCGTCTCCACCCACACCAGCTCGCAGGCGCCTGGGCCGTCGTCCTCGCGGGTCATCGAGGTCTTCCAGTGGAAGCCGTCCTCGCGCCGGGCGTTCACCAGCAGCCCCTGCACCCGCACCTTGTCGCCGCGGCCGACCGCGAGGAGGGCGCGGCGGACGTTGTCGTCGGCCGGGATCATATGCATGTTGGCGGAGTGGGTCTGGATGTAGTGGAGGTCGAGGTCCGGGTAGGAGGTGCGCCAGAAGTAGTAGCGGGTCATCTGGCCGTAGGAGACCTTGGACTTGTAGGGCTCCTCGGGGAGCTTCCCCCAGGTCATCACCAGGTCGACCGGCACCAGGAAGGCGCCGTCGTCGAAGCGGTAATGCTCGTCGTGCGCGACCACGGCGGAGACGTCGAACGTGGCGCGGGGGTCGAGCGTGATCCTGTCCTTGCCCGTCCCGACCTCGAAGGAGGGGCGGTCGGTGTCGGCCTGCACCGGTTCCGCCGTGGAGTCGGCGAGCTCGGCCTTGTCCGAGACGTGCGGGCGGGTCAGCGCGTAGTAGCCGATCGCGACGACCGCGAGGAGCGCAAGCCAGAGCTTGTTCATGGTCGTGGAGGAAAGTGTACCTGCGAGTTCGGTGGCGCTCTTGACTTCTGCCTCTCTTTCACCGCCCGAGCAAGAAGGGTATAATCATCCCGATCCGGATACTGAGATGAAAGCCAAAATTAGACAGTCAGGATTTGGGCCGAAGCTCGAGGCCGTGCTCGCGCGGCTCTGCGAAAAGCTGGGTTCGCTCTATAAGACCCAGGCTGTCAAGCTGCCGTATCTGGTGGACGTGATCGCCTGTCATCAGCTTGGCCGCCGCATCACGGCGGCGACGTTCGAAGCGTGGACCCAGGGAGTCGTCGCTCGGGAGGCCTGGGTGGGAGTCACCTACCCGCCGGCGGGCTGCCTTTTTCAAGTCGAGCGCCCGGAGTTCGACGAGGGCTGGACCATCAAGATGGCCGGCAAGCCTTCGGCCGGGCTCAGCCCGGAGGAGTTGGAAATCGTAGACTTCGTGGCAGACCGGTACGGCGCGATGACGGTCCAGGACCTCGGGGCTCTGACCAAGGCGCTCAATCCCGAGATCCCGCGCGAACAGTGGGGCTCGAACACTCAACCGGCGATCAACGAAGATGCCTACGCCCGGCTTTCCGAGAGCTGGCAGAATCTGTGGAGGGAGCTTCCCTTCCTCGATCTGGCGGATTCTTCGGATTGGGGCGACCCCATCGAAGATCCCGACGAGCACTTCCGAGCCCTTTTCCGTGCCTAGGCTTGTTCGGGTTTTTGAGCCGACTTGGCAGGACCGTTACTTCCGAAAAGCCATCGAGAAGCTGAACCCAC
>DASWQX010000508.1:0-3434 GCA_036403495.1 Thermoanaerobaculia bacterium | reverse complement strand
CCGTGCTCACCTCCACGTGGCGGCCGGCCGTCGAGCGCGTTGCCCAGGAGCGCGGCGCGCCGGCGAGCCGGCTGGCGCGCCATCTGTTCCAGACCGCTACGACCGCGCCACCCGGAAAGGAAGTGCGCGTCACCGGCATCGGCGGGCGGCTCGCCGCCGAGCGCCGCGAAGCCTGGGAGCGCTGGTACGGCCCGGTCGCGGCCGCTCGCCGGGGCTCCGCCGTATGGCACACGCTGGCCTGGGCCCTGTTCGGCGGCGCCTATGTGGGCGCCATCGTCTTCGTGGCCGCCGGGCTCAAGGCGCCGGCGGGAGACGTGCTGCTCGTCCTCGCGGCGGGCGCGCGGCTCGCCGCCTACATCGGCGCCACCGTCGGCGAGATCGGCTTCCTGCGCGGCATCTGGATGGACGGCTCCCAGCGCCTCGCCTGGCTGGAAGATTACGCGGCCTCCCTGGTCGCCGACGCGGATCTGCCGGTGCCGGCGGAGCTGCGCGAAGGCATCCGTCTCGATCACGTGTCCTTCGCCTATCCGGGCACCGATCGGCTGGTGCTGGAGGATGTGTCGCTGGAGCTCCCCGCCGGCGCCGTGGTCGCCATCGTGGGGGAGAACGGCGCCGGCAAGACCACGCTCGTGAAGCTGCTCGCCAAGCTCTACGAGCCCACGTCGGGCGCCATTTTCGTGGACGGCCGGCCGCTGGCGCGCCTGCGCGCCGACGAGTGGCGCGAGCGTCTGGCCGGCGCTTTCCAGGACTTCTTCCGCTTCGAATTCCGCGCCCGCCATTCCGTCGGTCTCGGCGACGTCCCCCGGCTCGACGACGAGCCCGCGACCATCCGCGCCGTCGGCCGGGCCGGAGCGGACGACGTCGTGGCGCGCCTGCCGGCCGGCCTCGAAACGCAGCTTGGGCCCACCTGGCCCGGCGGCGTCGAGGTCTCCTTCGGTCAATGGCAGAAGCTCGCGCTGGCTCGCGGCTTCATGCGCGACCAGCCGCTCCTCCTGGTGCTCGACGAGCCGACGGCGGCGCTCGATGCCGAGACCGAGCACGCGCTGTTCGAGCGCTACGCCGCCGCCACGCACGGCGCGGATGGCGAGAGCGGCGCCGCCGACGGAAGGATCACGATCCTCGTCTCGCACCGCTTCAGCACCGTGCGCATGGCCGACCTCATAGTCGTCCTCGACGGCGCCCATCTCGTCGAGGTTGGAACGCATGACGATCTCCTGGCTAAGGGGGGCCAGTATGCCGAGCTGTACGGCATTCAGGCGGCGGCGTACCGGTAAGGGAGAGTGCCTCCGGATTCCAGGGTGCGCTCCGATCCCTTGCGCATCCGGTCAGGCGGACACGTAGAGGCCGCGCCGGACGTTCTTCTCACGGATCACGGTCTGGAGGTCGAGGATCAACTGCTCGGCGTCCGTGATCCGGACTGGGGGATGCCGTAATTTCACCAAACGCTGTACATGAAGTCTGAGGATCTCACTGGCGGAAGCTTCAGACCGGGGCCGACCTTGCGGCGAGTACGTACAGCGTGGTACCTTGATCCGTATGCCAGTCTCCGTCAAGAAAACCCCTGAACGCCGTCCATCTCGCGAAGGCAAGGTCCGGAAAGAGTTCTGGCTCGACCCGAAGACCCTGCGCCGCGCGCAAACCATTCTGGGCACCGCCAGTGAACGCGAAACCGTCGAAGCGGCTCTCGACATGGTTGCGTTCCGGCGAGAGCTTCTGGACGGCACGCGAGCGCTTTCCGGGCTCCAGATCGATTCGGTCCGATAGGCGCCTGTCCGGATGCGTAAGTACGCTCTGGATTCCAACTGTTACATCGACGCCGCCCGAAAGCCTGACGCTCACGCCGCTCTCGCGGCCTTCACCGCCAGAGAAGCCCCGCGTCTCTATCTCAGCTCAGTCGTAGCAGCCGAGCTCCGAGCCGGCGCTCGTTCCTCCCGCGACCGGAAGCATCTGGATGAGCAAGTCTTAGCGCCCTACTACCGGCGTGGCCGCATCTTGACTCCTTCGTCGGCTGGATGGGATGCACTTGGCCTGACGCTCTCTCGCCTTCGGGCCGAGGGTCCCCTCGATCTCACAACCATGCCGCGGGGCTTCGTCTTCGACGTGCTGATCGCCTTCAGTTGCCGTGAAGCAGGCGTCGTGCTCATCACTCGGAACGCCCGCGACATGGAGCGGATTCGCTCGGTTTTCCGTTTTGAATTCGTCGCTCCATATCCCGCTGCCAACTAACTAATGTCGCTCCCGAGGAGTCTCCTCCCCCTGGTGGGGCTTGGGCCCCCTGCATGCCATCGATAGTCTGTGCTATCCTCGTCCCGCTATGATGTTCCAGTTCGCCTTCTCGTAAGCATCCCCCCTCTTCGGCGTCCCTCCATCCCGGAGCTCAGGAGAAGTCCGTTTTGACGGAAAGGGGAAATCCATGCCTACGTGGAGTGCGGACGGCGCGCTGCGGCGCGATCGGTTGAAGAAGTCGTTTTCCAGGGGATCTCTCGGCTTCAAGCTGCTGGGCGGTCCGATCGAGTCCCGAAGCCCGTCCATCTTCCAGATGGACATCCATCAGAGCCCTCGGTTCGGCGAGTATTTCCGGATCTGGCCGGGAGCCCGCGACAACGAGATCGAGGCGCTGTCGTTCGACGAGAACCGCCGTCAGCTCGTGCTGCGAGTGAAAGAGCCCCGCCGCCGGTTTCTCCAGGTTGTACGGAAGTCTCCTTGGACCCGCCAGGCGGAGGTCGAGGAGCGAGCCCGCGCGTCCGGCGGCCGCATCCTCTCCGAGACTCGACACGACTGGCGGCTCGAGCTCTGGACGCCCATCGAGGAACGCCGGTTTCTGTGCGGGATGGACGACCTCCATCTCTTCGTGGCGCAGGTGCGGGAAGGGGAGACGGTCGCCCAGGCGCACGAGTCGCTCAAGCCCAGGGCCGTCCGCGAGTTGGAGGTCCTCTGGCCGGGCCAGATCCTGCGGCAGGGTGAGTGGTTCTTCCTGCCGCTCTCGACGGACGAGGCCGAACGTCTCGCGGCCCACCTGGGAGCTTGGCAGCGTTCCCTGAAGTACCGTCACCCCGTCGGCCCCGGCCGCCGGCCGCACGTGGCCGACGGGGTCGTCACGATCGACCGACGCGTCAAGACCCGGTACCGCGAGCAGAGGCTTCCCGAGGTCTACGCGCAAGGGACCGTGATCCATCCCGACCATCGCGACCTCCACCTGGACGGCTGGAGGAAGGTCGTGCGGAACCGCGAGGTCAACACCCCGGCGGACAAACGGGTATGGTGGATCGATTGAGGGTCGAAAACAGGCGGGGTCTGTCGCGACCCCGCCCGGTTCGAAACCTGCGTCGGAGTCGTCCCCCTCGTGCCACCGTTGTTTAAAGAGGCGCCTATCCGCCGGCCGGACCCGCTCATCGAACGTCCATGATGATCCGCAGGAGCGGCGCCCAGCGGTG
>DASWQX010000507.1:0-2412 GCA_036403495.1 Thermoanaerobaculia bacterium | reverse complement strand
CGTTGGCCGTCGGCGCTGATCAGGGGGGCCGAGGCGTAGCCCAGGGAGGTCACGGCCGAGCCCTGCCACTGGTTCACCAGGGTCGTGGTGCCGGTGGTCCGGTCGAGAAGGAAGATGTCCGAGCTGTCCCATCCCCGAAGCCGGATCAGCCCGGGCACGAGATTGGGATTGTCGCTGGCGAAGGCGACGTAGCGGCCATCTCCGCTGAGGGCGAGCCCGCCGTCGTCCACGCTGACCCCGGAGACGGTGGACACGGCCCTGGTGATCCGGTCGTAATAGGAGAAGCCGTTGCTGAAGCCGTAGATGGCGAGGATCCGGCCGTCGGCGCTGAGCGTCAGGTCCTCCCCGGCATAGGAGGAGCTTGCGACCCGCTGGTAGCTGCCGGCGACGCGATCATAGATGTAGAGGCTCGTTCCCTCCGGAGGGAGGGTCGGGTCGAGGTCTCCCGCGAGGGTGGCGAAGGCGAGGTAGCGGCCGTCGGCGCTCATGACGAGGGAGGAATAGACGGCCTCGACTACGAGGGGGGTGTCCCGCCGGTGGCTGAGCAAGGTCAGGGCGCCGGTGATCCGGTCGTAGAGATAAGCGCCGGGACTGCCGTCGAAGCCATCCGTGCTCTCGCCCGCCAGGAGGTCTGACGCGCCGCTGAGGAACGCGAGGTAGCGGCCATCGGCGCTGAGGAGCGGATCGTAGGATTCGGGAACGAGCTGGTGTACAGGTCGCCGGAGGCGGTCGCCGAGATGGGAGTGGGATCGCTCTGGTGGAGCAGCTCCACCGAGCCGGCGGCGAAGCCGGCCCTGGCGCCGAGGGGCACGAGGACCCACAGGATCACAACCATCGGAACAGCAGGGTGTCTCGTCACATCCGTCTCCATGAAGGGGATCCAAGGATTATACCTGCCAAACCGAGGACGAACGGATTGACTATGCGGCGCGAGCGGTATGGCCTGATCGGTCTATGCCGTAAGTGAGGTACTCCACGCCGGCGACCACGGACGTCCCCTCCAGGCGTTCGCCCAGCCGCTCGGCCACCCGGATCGAGGCTTGGTTGATCGGACGGATGAGGCTGATGACGTGCTCCTGGCCCAATTCGGCGAAGGCAAAGCAAAGCGCCGCCCGGGCGCCCTCCGTGGCATATCCACGCCCCCAGTAGCGGCGAGCCAGCATCCACGCCAGCTCGAAGCCGGGCCAGCCGTCCGGACACGAGAACCCGATCTTGCCCGCGAGCTCGCCCGTCGCCCTGTCCTCGACCGCCCAGGTGCCCGCGCCGCCCAGGTGCCAGTGTCCAATGAGGAAGGCGAGATGTCGCCAGGACCGGCCACGGTCCCAGACCACGCCGCCCATGTAACGCTGCACTTCGGGGTCTGCGTTCAGCGCGGCGTAGTCGTCGAAGTCGTTCTTCCGGAAGGGCCGCAGCGTCAGCCTTTGGGTCTCCAGAGTGGGAATGTCGAGGTCATTCATCGAACGGATCATGAGGAACCTCCTTTCTGAACCCAGAATGACAAAGGGGACAAACTGCGAGGGGAGAACTTTTTTCGACTTGGGTAGAAAGGTGACGCCAGGGACCCGAACGGTGAGGTCGCCCCAAAGCGGGAGGGAGCAGTTCTCTCTTCCCCCCTTTTGTTGCGATATACTGCAACCAGGGGAGCTTAGAGGATGGACCGACATACTTCAAAGGACGAAATCCTGCGTCTCTTTTCGTATGAAGTCACCGTGGGTGAGATCGACCATGGCGTGGCCCATATTGCCGGTTGCCCGATGTGTTGGACCCTCGCGCTGGAGGTCGTAGCATCACTCAAGCGAGCCAACGACCTGTTACCACGAAAACGGGGACGCCCGCCGGAGTGGCGGTTCAGAGATGCAAGAGACGCACTGATCGCCCTTATGGAGATCCAGGAGCAAAGGAGCATCGGATGGCTCAGGGCCAAGGCGTGGTGGGCTGAATTAAAGGATTTGAATCCGAGGGAGCAGGCCGAGAAGGTCAAATCGGTTGCTGCGATCCACCAGCAGGAGTTTATTGAGACGATCCTCCGGGAGGCCAAGCTCGTCGGTGCGAGAGATCCTTATTCAGGAGAGCACCTGGCGATGACCGCTCACAGGTTGGTCGATAACCTGCCAAGTGCTCATGCCAAGGATGGTCTTCGACTCTCTGCCATGACGATCGTCGCGAATAGCCGTCGCCTGGCAAGTAATTGGCAAGGGTCGTTCGAGGCTATCAGCAGCGCAAGCAGTTACCTGTCCGCTGGGAAGATAGAGCCGAGCGCGGAGGCTTACCTGCTATCGGTGCATGCTTCTCTTCTGGGCAGCACAGGACACTTGGAAGCCGCGGTGCTCCTGGCGAACAGAGCTGGATGTATCTGTAGGAATGCTGGTGATCTCAAGGGGTTGGCAACCGTGAAGATCCAGGCGGCAGACT
>DASWQX010000506.1:0-4035 GCA_036403495.1 Thermoanaerobaculia bacterium | reverse complement strand
ACGCGGATGCCGCGCAGATCGAGGCTCGAGTCCTCCTTGCAGGGGTCGCCGTCGTCGACGTCCGCCACCGGGTGGATCCGCTCTCCCTCGGCGGGCGTCAGGTGGGCGATCGACAGCGGCAGGGCCACGATGAAGGTGCTCCCCTCACCGTCCCCCGGGCTCTTCACCCGCACCGTGCCGCCGTGCAGCTCCACCAGGTGGCGGACGATGGCGAGCCCGAGGCCGAGGCCGCCGTGCCGGCGGGTGGTCGAGGCGTCGAGCTGGCGGAAGCGGTCGAAGACGTAGGGGAGGAACTCCGGAGTGATCCCGGCACCGTTGTCCGCCACCAGGATCTCGATGTGCGAGTTGACGCGCTCCAGCCGCACCTCGACCTTCCCCCCCTTGGGAGTGAACTTGACGGCGTTCGAGAGCAGGTTCCACACCACCTGCTGCAGGCGCACCGGATCGCCGGTGACCGGCCCCGCGAACGGATCGAGCACCCGCCGCACCTGGATCTGCTTGGCCTCCGCCGCCGGCCGGATCGCCTCCACGGCGGCGTCGATCACCGCCGCGAGATCGGTCGACTGCACGTCGAGGCGCATCTTGCCGGAGATGATCCGCGAGACGTCGAGCAGGTCGTCGATGAGCTGCGACTGGAGCTTGGCGTTGCGCACCACGGTCTCCAGCCCCTGCCGGCGGCGTTCGGGGTCATCCGCGGCGGCGAGCAGGAGCTGGGCCCAGCCCATGATGGCGTTGAGCGGCGTGCGCAGCTCGTGGGAGACGGTGGCCAGGAACTCGTCCTTGCTCCGGTTGGCCGCCTCGGCCTCGCGATAGGCGGCCTCGGACTTGGCGAGGAGATCGATCCGCTCCTGCTCGGCGCGCTTGCGGTCGTGGATGTCGAGGCCGGTGCCGATGTATCCCGCGAATCCTCCCGATGAGCTCAGGGGGACGCCGTGGCCGAGGAGCCACCGGTACTCGCCGTCGTGGCGGCGCAGGCGGAACTCCATCGTGAGCTCCTGCCGGGCGTCGAAGGAGGATCTGTAGATCTCCAGGCAGCGGTCGAGGTCGTCCGGATGGACCCCCGCTGTCCAGCCGTCCCCCAGCTCGGTTTCCAGGGGGCGGCCGGTGAAGTCGAGCCACCCCTTGTTGAACCAGTCGCAGCGCTGGTCCGGCCCCGCCATCCAGATCATCACCGGCGCGCTGTTGGCGGTGATCCGGAAGCGCTCCTCGCTCTCCTTCGCCTCCCCCCGCACGCGGCGCAGATCGGTCTCCTGGCGCCGGCTCTCCAGCGCGCCGGTCTCGGCTCGCCGCCGGGTGCGGTGGAGACCCTCGTTCAACAGTGAGATGAAGACGCCGATCGACGCGAACAGGACGATCTGGACCGCTTCCGCGAGGTTGGCGACCGCGAAGGAGCGGTAGGGAGGCATCAGGAAGTAGCAGGCGATCGTCGACGACAGGCCGGTTGCCAGCAGCCCGGGGCCGAGCCCGCCGAACCAGCCGGCCGCCATGATCGCCGGAAAGAAGAAGAGGAAGGGGACGCCGCCGCTGAACAGCCCCTGCAGGGGGAGGCGGACCAGCACCGCCAGCCCCACGGCGAGAACGGCGAAACCGTAGCGCAGGATCGCGGGGCGATCGGACTGTGAGGAGATCTTGTCGAAGCTCATACCGCCGTGTCGGCTCAACGCCGCCGCGGCGAATGATATCCCGTTTCCAACTCCCTGCTCCGAGCCGTCACATCGTCTCGTTCTTGTCGTCTTTGCTACTTTGTAGAGACGTTCCCAGCCCGTCCACGACACCTCCACGGAGGCCACGGGGACGGCGGGACGTCTCCGCCGGAGAGTCGGCCGCTTCGCCTGCCACAGACTCATGAAGCCGCATCAACTCGGAGGCGATCGAATTGGAGGCAATCGAACAGGTTTGATCCGTCCCGAACGGTCTTCGCCGACGGCGAGGGTTCCTCTTCGCCGGAGACGTCCCGCCGTCCCCGTGGCCTGCGTGGAGGTGTCGTGGACGGGCTGGGAACGTCTCTACAGAACAGCGAAAACGGCAGCGGGAATCACTGAATCAAAAAACCGTACCGCTTGAAGATTTCCAGAGCCGGCGGAGATTCGAGATAGGCCAGAAAGCGGCCGGCCTCTTCCTTGTGCTTCGACTCGGCGAGGAGAGCGAAGGGATAGGAGATCTTCGGCCCCTCCGCGAGCGGCACCTCGTAGGCGATCCTCACCTTCTTCGAGATGCCGGCGTCCGTCTTGTAGACGATCCCCTCCTCGGCGTTGCCCGCCTCGACCGCGGCGAGCGCCGCGCGCACGTTCTCCGTCGGCACCACGCGGGCGCTCACCTGCTCCCAGAGCTTGAGCCGGGTGAGGTACTCCTTGGCGTAGATCCCCGCCGGAACGCTCGAAGGCTCGGCGAGCGCCAGGACATGGACCTTCGGGCTCACGATGTCGGCGGGGGTGGCGATCTTGAGCGGGCTGTCGAGGGGGACCACCACGACCAGGGTATTCCCCAGCACGCTCTTGCGGGTCGCCGCGACCACCAGATTCTTCTTCGCCAACTGGTCCATCTTGGCCTCGTCGGCGGAGAGGAAGAGGTCGGCCGGCGCGCCCTCCTCGATCTGGCGCTCGAGCGTGCTCGACGCCCCGAGGTTCAGCAGCACCGTGTCGCCGCCGGTTTTCTCGTAGCCGGCCTTGATCTCGTTGAGGGCGTCGGCGAGGCTCGCCGCCGCGGAGACGTGGATCTCGACGGCGCCGAGGCGGCCGGCGGCCAGCGCCAGCAGGGCCGCGGCGAGGAGATGGGTTCCCAGTCGTTTCATCGGTGGCTCCTTTCGGCCGGCTCCTTCCGGCCGGGTACTCGTTCAGAAGCCGACCTGCAGACGGGCGATCACCTTGTCCTGCGAATCGAGGCGTCCGACCTTGACACGCAGGTAGTCGAGCATCACCTTCAGGTCATTCCCCTTGATGTAGTAGTTGAGGCCCAGGGTGGTGGTGTCGGTCTGGTCGTTCTTCACGGTGTCGTTGGGATCGAAGGTCTCCTGCTTGGCGACGATCTGGAATTTCTTCGGGACGATGAAGAACGCCGCCTGCAGGTAGCCCCCCTTGGCCTTGAACTGGGGCTTCGGGATGTTGTTGGTCGGCTCGTAGCGCGTGTTCAGGTATTCGCCCCAGATCTCCAGGCGGCCGCTGACGAACTGGGAGTCCACCCCCTGGCCGCGCCGCTTGCCGGTGAAGATGCCGTCGCGGTCGGTGGTGGTGGGAGTCGAGTCGATCCCGAGATCCGAGGAGAGCGCGAGCGCCGTGTCCTCGGCGGTGAAGCCGTTGGCGGCGATCGAGAAGCTCGCCGGGGCATCCATCAGCTGGCCGCGCCAGGGGGTCACCACGACGCGTCCCACCCAGTCGAACTTGTTGTTGTCGTTGAAGCTGTTGTTGGTGCCGTTGCCGTTGAAGCCGCCCACCGAGTAGGAGAGGTGCTTGTCCAGCAGCTCGCCCGCGATCCCGAGGCCGACCTGGCGGTTGAGCGTCAGGCGGTCGTTGGCCAGCGAGCGCTCGATCGTCAGCAGGCGGGCATCCGCGTAGAGCTGCTCGAAGCCGAACGGCGTCTTGAACTGGCCCACCTTGACGTTGAGGAAGGAGAAGTGGTTCCAGTTGATGAAGCCGTCGGTGAGCTGCGCCCGCTCGGCGCTGGTGTTATTGAGATTGTTGGAGAGGTCCATCTCGAGGCGGAAATCGAAGTCCTCGAGGAATTTGCCGGTGGCGTTCAGCCGCGCCCGCCGGATATAGAACCGTTCGTTGTCGTTGGCGAAGCGGGCGTCGCCCTTGTCGCCGCCGTCGAACTGGCCCTGGATCAGGCCGCCGAGCGCGAGCGTCGGCTCCGAGCCGGCCGGCCGGACCACGATCGTCCCAGGGTCGTCCGTCGTCGTCGCCGCCGCCGTCTCGGCCGTCTCGGCCTGGACCGTGGCCGACGCCGCGAGGCAGAGACCCAGGAACAGCACCGGAGCCTTCCAAACACTCTTCCTTGTGCAGAGAGCCACGTCTCCCCCCTTTCGTAGTGAAGCGCGAG
>DASWQX010000505.1:0-3013 GCA_036403495.1 Thermoanaerobaculia bacterium | reverse complement strand
TGAGCGGCGCGCAGATCCCTCTCGTCGACCTCAAAGCGCAGCACGCCGAGATCGCCGACGAGGTGACGGCCGGCTTCGCTCGCGTGATCGCCGACACCGCCTTCGTTCTCGGCCCTCAGGTACGCGAGTTCGAGAGCGAGTTCGCCCGCTTCTGCGAGGTGCCCCACTGCGTCGGCGTCGCCAACGGCACGGACGCCATCGAGCTCACCGTGCGAGCCCTGGGTATCGGCCCCGGCGACGAGGTGATCGTGCCCGCCAACACGTTCATCGCCAGCGCCCTCGGCGTGGTGCGGGCGGGCGCGCGGCCGGTGATCGTGGACTGCGACGCCTATCAGCTCCTCGATCCCGCCCGCATCGAAGCCGCCGTCGGACCGCGCACCCGGGCGATCCTCCCCGTCCACCTCTTCGGCCAGATCGCCGACATGGAGAGGATCTCCGCGGTTGCCGCGGTGCACGGGCTCGCCGTGATCGAGGACGGCGCGCAATCCCAGGGAGCGCGGCGCAACGGCCGGCCGAGCGGCAGCTTCGGGGTGGCCGCCGCCACCAGCTTCTACCCGGGCAAGAACATCGGCGCCTACGGCGACGCCGGGGCGGTCGTCACCGCTTCGGACGAAATCGCGGGGCATCTCCGCAAGCTCCGCAACTGGGGGAGCGAAACCAAGTACCACCACCCCGAGATCGGCTTCAACTCGCGGCTGGACACCCTTCAGGCCGTGGTGCTGGCGGCGAAGCTGAAGCGCCTCGACGGCTGGAACGCCGCCCGCCGCGAGGCGGCGGCGCGCTACGGCGAGCTCCTCGCCGGCGTCGAAGGCGTCGAGCTCCCCCGGACGCTCCCCGGCAACGAGCACGTCTGGCACCTGTACGTGGTCCGCGTCGCCGACCGGGACACGGTCCTCGCCCGGCTCAACGCCGAGGGGATCGGCGCCGGCATCCACTACCCCGTCCCCCTCCACCTCCATGGCGCCCTCGGGTTCCTCGGCCACCACGCGGGGGATTTTCCGCAGGCCGAACGCGCCGCGGCGGAGATCCTGTCGCTGCCCATGCACCCGCACATCACGCCGGAGCAGCAGGAGCGGGTGGCGGCGGCCTTGCGAAGGGCGATCGCGGCATGACTCCGAAGGTCCTCTACATGGGGTTCGGCGAGATCGGCCGCTTCTGTCTGGAGCAGCTCCTGCCGGATTTCGAGATCGCCGGCGTCTTCTGCCGCGCCTCCGACCGCTCGGAACGGGATGACATCCCCTCCGTCTATACCGCGGCCCGGCGCGCCGGTCTCCACGTCTTCCCGGCGACCGATCCGAGCGACCCGGCGTTCCTGGGCGAGGCGCGGCGGCTGGCACCAGACCTCCTCCTGTCCGTCCAATACGACCGCATCCTAAAGCCGCCACTGCTGGCCATCCCGCGCCACGGCTCCTACAACCTCCACTTCGGACCGCTCCCGCGCCTCCGCGGCTGCTTCCCGACGAAGTGGGCTATCCTCGACGACGAGCCCGGCGGCCTGGCGTTCCACTGCATCGACCCGGGGATCGACACCGGCGACGTCATCGCCCGCGCCCTCGTTCCCCTGGCGCCGGATGAGACCGACGAGACCCTCTACGGCAAGCTGGTGGCAGCCGGCAAGGCCCTGTTCGTCGCGCAGCTCGGCTGGATGCGCGAGCTGAACGCCCCGCCGGCTCTCCCCCAGAATTCCGAGGAAGCGTCCTATCACCCCAAGCGGATGCCCTTCGATGGCATCCTCGACTGGAGCCGCGACGCGGCCTGGATCGAGCGCTTCGTCCGCGCCTTCACCTTTCCCCCCTACCCGGCGGCGAAGACGTGGCTGGGCGGGGAGGAGATCCAGCTCCGGGCCCCCGTAGGCATCGGGCCCGACCTGCCGGGCCGGCGTCCGGGCGAGATCGTTCCAAGCGCGATTGTTCCAGGCGCGATCGTTCCAGGCGAGGATGGCGAGATGGCCGTCAGTTGCGGCCAGGGATCGCTGAAGGTCCGCAACGTCCTGGTGAAGGGCCGGGAGGTCGCTCTCTCCGACGTCGTCCGCGGCGCCGGCGAGCCGTTGGTGTTCCAAGGCCTGCCATGAAAGACCTGCCGAAGGAGGAAATCCTCGCCCTGATCGACGCGGCCCCCGCCACTCCACCAGAGCAGCGGGTGCGCTATCGCGGGCATACCCTCGTGGTGGTGATGGCCTCCTGGAACGAGGCCGGCAAGGTCGGGCCCGGAGTCGCCGCCGTGCCCCGGGACCTCGTCGACACCGTTTGTGTGATCGACAACGGTTCGGTGGACGCCACCGCGGAGGAAGCGCGGAGCGCCGGCGCCGTGGTCATCTCCCACCCCCGCAACCTGGGAGCCGGAGGGGGCTACCGGTCGGGATATGTCTTCGGCCTGCGCAAGGGATTCGACCTGATCGTCGAGCTCGCGGGCGACAATCAGGACGATCCCGCGGACATCCAGCACGTGGTGGATCACCTGATCGACGGCGGCTACGACTACGTCCACGGATCGCGCTGGATGAAGGGCGGGACCCGGGTGAACATGACCCGATCCCGCTCCTACCTCACCCGGATCTACTCATTCCTGTTCCGGAACCTTTTCGGTTTTCCCGCCACCGACGCCACCAACGGCTTCCGCGTCTTCAGGAGCGGGATCGTCGCGGATTCGCGGCTGAACCTCTGGCAGGAATGGCTCATCCAGTACGAGCTGGAGCCCTACTTCTTCATCAAGGCCGTGCAACTCGGCTACAAAGTCGGTGAGGCGCCGGTCCGCAAGATCTATCACCGGGAGATGAGGGAGAACACCAAGATGGTGCCCTTCAAGAGCTGGTACTCGATCCTCCGGCCGCTCTTCCTGATCCGCTTCGGCCTCAGAAGGTAAGTCTCCCAACTAAGGACTCCTCACAGAATAACTGCACCAGTTCCCCGGAGCACGGCAGCCCCAGGACGTCTGGTTCCGTCCGGCCCAACGGGCCGGGAGAACGGAGCCCAGGGCTGAGGCCGAAGGCCGATGCCCTGGGTGGGAGGGAGGA
>DASWQX010000504.1:0-6647 GCA_036403495.1 Thermoanaerobaculia bacterium | reverse complement strand
CCGCCGTCCTCGGCCCGGTAGAGGAGCCCGTCCGCCGTGCCGTCCGTCGTCTGGATCTCGATGATTTCCTCGCTCACGGTTTCCCTCCGTTCGCCTGGCGCTCGCGTGGGGCGTCGGGCGGCACCGCCGGCGCTCAGGCGTTGCGGAGCGCGCGGTCGAGGCGCCGGCTGAGGTCCACCGGGGGTACGAACCTGGTTCTCGCCGGTGGATGGAGCGGTGAGGGCTCGGTCTGTTGGGATTCCAGGCAGCGTGCCACTCGCGCGGGCGTTCCGAGATCGGTCCAGCCGCAAGGGGGCACGGGCACCACCCAGAGGCGGTCGGCGCACGGCTCCAGCAGCTCGCGAGAGAAGTCGCGGCTGGGGATACGCTCGTAGAGGCTGCGCAGGCTGGCGGCGCCGCCACGCCAGCGGCGGAAGAGGGCGGCGAGGTCGGTGAGACGTTCCTCGTAGAGCGCGTGCAGGGTGCGGACCCGGGCCACCACGACGAAGGAGTTCACCAGGGCTCCCTGCGCCAGGAGAGCCGCCGTCTCCGTGGCGGGAGGCTTCTCCCGGAACCGCCGCACTGCCGCCGGCCCGGAGGAAGGATCGCCGCCGGGCACGATCCACCCGTACTCCGAGTCCTTCTCGTCCTCCGGCGTCATGCCGAGGAGCACGATCCGGTCGGGAGAGGTCCGCACGGTGGCCACGGCCTGATCGAGCGCCGCTTGCAGAATCCACTCGCGGCCGACGTGATGGTCCGCCGGCAGGAGCACCACCACCCCCTCGGGATCCTGGCGAAGGATCGGCGTCAAGGGGAGCAGAATGCCGGCCGCCGTACCGCGGTTGGAGGGTTGCACCACGACGCTGGTCCGCGCGAGGTCGGCGAGCTCCCGTTCCCACCACTTGCGGTGCTCGGCCGCCACCACCACCTTGATGTGGGGATCGGGCACCAGCCGGGCGGCGCGCTGCAAAGTCCGGCGGAGCATCGATACGTCGCCGTGAAGAGCACAGAACTGTTTGGGCACCGCCTCGTCGCCGACGGTGGTGATTCCCTGCAGGCGGCTCCCCTGGCCCGCCGCGAGCACGATGCCCCAGAGGCCCCCTTCTCCTTCGCTGCCCGGTTGCTTCATTACATCTCCCGGCACCGGATGAGCCCGTGTGCACTTGACAGTATTCGCAGCAAGTCCTGTGCCCGGCGAGCGCCGGATCGTGGCATTCAGTTTGCTGTTTGGTTCTGCCGGCAGGCAATTTTGCCTCGATTCCAGGAGGTCACCATGCAGATCGACAGCCTACAAAAGCTCTATGTAGAAGAGTTGCGCGACCTTCACAGCGCCGAGCGCCAGATCATCCAGGCGCTCCCGAGGATGATCAAGGCGGCATCGAGCCCGGACCTGAAGGCCGCTCTTCAGGAACATCTGGAGATCACGAAGGAGCAGCTTGCCCGGCTCGATCAGATCTTCGAGGGGCTCGGCAAGAAGGGGACCGGCAAAAAGTGCAAAGGCATGGAAGGTGTGATCGCCGACGGCAAGGAGATCCTCGAGGAGGACATGGCCCCCGAGGTGCTCGACGCCGCCATCATCTCCGCCGCCCAGCACGTCGAGCACTACGAGATGGCCGGCTATGGCACCGTCCGCACGTACGCCGAGCTGCTCGGCGAGAGGGCAGCCATGAAGCTCCTTCAGACGACCCTGGACGAGGAGGGCGACGCCGACAAGAAGCTCACCGGGCTCGCGCAGAGGATCAACGTCGAAGCCGAAGCTGCCGTCGCCAGATAAGAGAGGCGCCGGCCATCCTGCCGGCGCCCTGCCCTCCGCCTCCGGGGCTGAGGACGTGTACGATTCCCCGCATGGCAGCGAAGAAGACCGACGTCGACGCCGAGATCGAGCGGCTCTACCGCGGGCCGCTCGAAGCGTTCACTTCCGCCCGCAACGAGCTCGCCAAGCAGCTCCGCAAGGAGGGGGGCAAGGAGGAGGCGGAGCGGGTGCGGGTGCTGCCGAAGCCGACGCCGTCGGCCTGGGCGGTGAACGTCCTGTTCGAGCGCGAGGGGGAGCGGATGGAGGGCCTGCTGGCGGCCGGCAAGCGGGCGCGGGCGGGGCAGAAGGCGGCGGTGTCGGGGAAGGGGGCGGAGGCCCTGCGCGAGGGGCTCGGCGAGCTGCGGCGCCTGATCGACGAGCTGCGGCGGCGGGGAGCGGCGATCCTCGCCGAGGCAGGGCGGGCGGTGAGCCGCGATTTGATCGAGCGGATCGGGACCGACCTCCAGGCCCTTGCCCTGAGCCCGGACGCCGCCGAGACGGCCGCCCGTGGCTGGCTGGATCGCGATCTCGATCCGCCCGGATTCGAGGTGCTGGCGGGCCTCCAACTCGCCGGCTCGCCGGTGGTGGACCTCGCGGCGCGCCGGGCCGAGCGGGAGGCGAAGGAGGACAAGAAGGCGGCCGAGCCCTCCCCGGCCCGGCGGCTTCATGCCGTGCCGAATGCCGTGCCGGCGCCGAAGAAGCCGGGACACGCCACCGCCCGGGAGGACGAGGAGCGCAAGCGCCAGGAGGCGGCCGAGACGGCGCGCCGCGAGCGTGAGGAGGAGCTCCGCCGCCGCCGCATCGAGGTGGCCGAGGAGAAGGCCGAGCGCGCCCGGACGGAGGCGAAATCCCTGAACGAGGAGGCCGAGGCGGCGGAGAAGGCGGCTGCCGAGGCTGGGCGCCGCGCGGAGGCCGCGGAGCAGGCCGCCAACCGGGCCCGCGACAAGGCCGGCCGCGCCGCCGAACGGCTGGCGCGCGCGGAGGCAGAGGTCCAGGAGGCGAAGGGTTGAAAACGTGCAGAGTCTAGAGCTTGCCCTGCACCCGGAGCGGAGTCCTTCGCCCGCGCAGGGCCACCAGGCCGGACAGGACCAGGAGCGCGGCGAGAAAGATCAGGGCCGATTCGGAGAGCGTGGGAACCGCTGAGGCGAAAGACGGAAAACCGGGGCCGCCGCTGCAGAGGGTGACATGGTTGTTGTCCAGGGTCACCGCGCCGTTTCGCGCCAGGGCTCTGCCGGTCACGCCGGCGCCGGTGTTCAGGGTGATGCTGGTGAGCGCGACGATGCTTCCCGCCAGAGAGGTGCCGGTGCCGAGGGTCGCGGAGCTTCCAACCTGCCAGAACACGCCACAACTGGAGGCGCTGTTGATCAGCAGGACCGACGAGCCGCTGGCGGTCGTCAGCGAGCTGCCGATCTTGAACAGGAAGAGCGCGTTGGGGTCGCCCTGGGCGTCGAGAGTCAACGTTCCCGTCAACTGGGCCGAGGTGGAAAAGCAGTAGACGCCCGGCGTGAGGGTCTTCCCACCGAGATCCTGCCCGGTCAGGTCGGTGTTGCAGGCCGCGTTCGCCAGGTTGTTGTAGACGGTGGTGAGGTCGCTCTGAGCCTGGGCCGCGGCCGCGTCGGCGGCGTGGATCGTTCCGATCACGGTTCCCGGAGGAAAGCCGGTCACCGCGCTACCGGGACTGACGCCCAGATCTCCGGTCACGACCGTCGGTGTCGCGGTGTTGGTCACCGTCGAGCCGGCCAGCACGGCGAAGGAGCTCAATTGGGCCGCTGCCTTGAAAGAGCCGCAGAGGAGAGTAACGAATCCCAGAACCAGAACAGCCCAACGCTTGTGCCTCATTCTCGACCTTCCCTTCTGGAGAAATCAATGATCAGTGAACGGTCTCAGGAGCCCTGGTGCCATCAGTGGGCGCCGCATCTGCTCGCCGAACCGGGGGAGGAAAAGGCTGGGGTTCGGGAGCTCGGTCAGCCGGCCGTGTGAAGGAGTCGTGCTCGAGCGGCTCCTGGGGACCTGCGCTGCTCCCATCACATTCCTTAGCAAGACGCGCGCCAAGAGGGATTACAATCGTCCTGTAGGAACGTGCTGGAATCGAAAACACCGATGCTGAGCGTCACTGAACAGTTGAATCGGGGATATCTCGTCTGCCCAGAAACCCACGTGCCTCTTGTCAGACTCCCGGGAGGCGGGTTGCAAACCCAGGATGGGCTGCATCGATATGAGGCCGTAACCGGAACTCCGATCCTTCTCTCCGATCCCGTCGTTGCCGAAAGCTATCTCGCCCGCCAGTCGGGCGCCATGCTCGCAGAGTATTCGCAGATCCGGACGTCGCGCGCCAGGCAACTTTACAATCACTTACTCGGCGCTGTGGGCGACATGCGGTCTCCGGGGTCGGAGGCAGCATTTCAAAAGATTTTTGACCAGCGTCCTCCTGATGCACTCTACCTCTCGATCGGTGGCGGACCCGTGCGAGTGCATCCCTGCCTCGTCAATGTCAATATAGGGCTTTTTCCTAACGTTGACGTGGTCGCCGACGCCTATGAGCTTCCCTACGCCGACGCCTGTGCCGAAGGCGTGCACTGCGAGGCGGTTCTCGAGCACCTGGAGTTTCCAGCCAGGGCGGTCGAGGAGATGCACCGGGTGTTGAAGCCCGGTGGGCTCGCGTTTTTCGCAACGCCATTTCTACAGTCTTTTCATGGGTATCCGGATCACTATCAGAATTTCACGCTGACCGGTCATACCCGCCTCTTCGAGCGCGCGGGATTTGTGGTCCTTTCCGCCGGCACTTGCGTAGGCCCCACCTTTGCGCTGCGCGACCTCGCTATGAACTACGCCAGGCAGATCATCCCCGGGTTCGCCGGGAAGGCCTTAAGCCGTATTCTCGGACTGCTGCTCTTGCCGTGCCTCTATATTGACCGCTGGGCGAATGCTCGGACCGGATCCTCCGACCTTGCCTCTACGACTTTTGCACTGGTCCAACGGAGCTCACCCCTGCCGCTCGAGCGATAAGATGCCAAGATGAACGCCACAACCCTTCCCATCGAAGACATCCTAGCCACCTCCCCCTTCCCGCCGCCCGCGGGGCGCGTGCTCGGCCATTCGCGGCGGGGGGTGGAGATCGAGGGGTACCGTTTCGGGCGTGGCGAGCTCCACGTCAGCCTGATCGGCGGCTGCCACGCGGACGAGCCGGTCGGTCCGGCGATGCTGCGCCGGCTGGCGGCCTTCCTCTCCGAGCGGCCGGCGGACGATCCCCTGCTCGCCGCGGCCACCTGGTTCGTGGTGCCGCACGTCAATCCCGACGGCGAGGAGCGCAACGCGGAGTGGAGCGTGGCAACCCTGCCGGCGGTCGATCCGCGCGGCGGGGACGACCGGGTCTACGACCTCTCGCTGTATCGCAATCACGTGGTGCGCGAGCTGCCGGGGGACGACATGGAGTTCGGTTTCCCGCGCGACGCGGCAGATACCGGCGCGCGGCCGGAGAACCAAGCGGTGGCGGCGTTCCTCGCCCAGGGCGCGCCGTTCCATCTCCACGCCAGCTTCCATGGCATGGGCTTCGCGACCGGCCCCTGGTTCCTGATCGAAGAGGCCTGGATCGACCGCACGGCGGGGCTGCGCGAGGCGATGCGCCGGCGGGTGCGGGAGATGGGCTATCAGCTCTTCGACGTCGACCGCGGCGGTGAAAAAGGTTTCCATCGCATCGACGAAGGGTTCACCACGCGCCCCGATTCGCGGTCGATGGTCCGCTGGTTCGAGGAGCGGAACGATCCCGAAATGGCGGCGAAGTTCCGCCCCAGCTCCATGGAGTACGTCCGCTCCCTGGGGGGCGATCCCTTCACCATAGTCTCCGAGATGCCCCTCTTCCTGCGCCCGCTGGAAGAGGGGGAGACCGGCAGGCCGGACGATCCCCGCTTCCGCGCCTTCCTCGACCGCATCGCCGGCAAGGCGCCGGAGGCCGTGCGGGCCGAGATGGAGAGGAGCGGTGTGCGGGGGATGCCGATCCGCGACCAGATGCGGCTTCAGCTCGCCTTTTTGCAGGAGGGGCTGGACGCGGCGCGAGAGGCGCAGGGTCGCTAGGAAATCGTTGATCGAAGGGCTTGTAGAGACGCTCCCAGCCCGTCCACGACACCCTGTGCAGGCCACGGGGACGGCGGGACGTCTCCTCGGAGGGTTTGTCCTTCCCTCTGCCGCTCCCCGTGAGGAGGCCGCCAACGAACCCAAGGCGGGCCAGGAGGGAGGGTTCAGCAAGGCAAGGCCTGCCCAGTAAGGCCTTGCCCTCGGCGACGGTAAGCCCTCCGGCGGAGACGTCCCGGCGTCCCCGTGGTCTACACAGGGTGTCGTGGACGGGCTGGGAACGTCTCTACAAATCCTTCGATCAACCGTCGATACGAATTTCACGAATATCAGCGTGTTTTTTCGGACGCGGCGAGCGCCAGGGCGGCGTTCTGGCCGCCGAAGGCGAAGGACTCGGAGAGCGCGTAGAGGGCGGCCACCGGCTCTGCCTGAAGGACGAAGGCGAGGGGAAACTCGGGATCGATCAGATTTTTTGACGGGTGAGCGACGCCGTCGCGCAGGGTCAGGGCGGTCACTACGGCTTCGAGGGCGCCGCCGGCTCCCAGGGTGTGGCCGAGCAGCGACTTGGTGGAGTTCACCCGCGTGGTGGGCGGGAAGAGCTCGGCGAGCACCCGCGCCTCCACGGCGTCGTTGGCCGGCGTGCCGGTGCCGTGGGCGTTGACGTAGCCGATCTCGGAGGGTTCCAGGCCGGCGTCGGCGAGGCAGCTTTCGAGGGCGCGGCGGATCTGCCGCCCCTCCGGGGCCATGCCCATCAGGTGGTGGGCGTCCGCGGTCTCGCCGTAGCCCACGACCTCGGCCAGCACGTCCG
>DASWQX010000503.1:0-7662 GCA_036403495.1 Thermoanaerobaculia bacterium | reverse complement strand
CGGCTCACGAGGGCTGATGGAACGCGGACAGCTCGCCTCGCGAGCTGCCCGCGGTCCGAGGGATCAGCTAGGGCTCGTTGTAAACGACTACCGTCGCGTGGCAATCGTCGGCATAGTACGCTCCCACGCCGCCGCAGTAGGGAACACCTTGATATACGACCTTCGTGGCGGGACCGTGGCCATTCGAGGGGACGCCCTTGAAGCCGGCGGAGAAGTTGGAGGTGCCGGGCAGCATCAGATCCACGACTCCGTCCCCGTCGCTGTCAATGCCGACGAAGCTGCTGTAGATGTTCCGCTTGGCCGGCACTTCGGTCCAGGCGCTGAGCGGCTTGGCGGGGAACCGGAGGGGCCGCACCAGCTCGAGAGGCGCGCCGCCTTTCACCGGAGTGAAGGTGAGCCGGATGTTCAGGCTCAGCGGGGCATAGAAGCTGCCGCCGTTCTCATTGTCCCGCACGATGATCATCTCGGTAACCGGCTGCTCGCCGGCCAGAGAGGCCTTGACCAGATACGCGCCGCAGCCGGTCTCCACCTGCTGGATTCCAACGAAGGAGATCGCCTTGACCTGGACACGGGTGGTCGCTACCTCGCGCCCGCTGAAGAAGGACGCGTCCACCTGGCGGACGTTGCCGTCGTCACCGCGCATGGGGAAAGAATTGATGGCCGGGAGGCTCTTGGCGAAAGCGGCGTCGTCGAGGCGCTGAATGATCGTGTCCGCGCCACGGAGAGCGTTGGCGGGATTCGTCTTGATCGGCACGCCCTTGAGCACGACCTTGGTCGTGAAGGGAGCCGAGCTGGGGCAGAAGAAGCCCGCCGGCAGAGGATGCTTCGAGAAGTCGACGAAGGTTCCGCCGGCCGCCGGCGTCTTCCACAGGTCAATGCCGTTCGTGATGACCGCGCCCCCGGCGAAGGCCGGGACCGCGAGGAGCACAGCCAGGATGGCGAGAATCGCGACGTGAGACGACAATCTCCGCATAGTCATAAAAACCCACCCTTCTCTTAAGGTTATCCAGATCTCGAGACAGGACGGACCTCCCTCGGGTGCTCCGATGGAGGAGGACCCCGGGGGGATCGCCAGCAGTGGGTCGCAAGGGATCTCAATGGGAGCTATCGCCAAAAGGCTGCGCTTAAGCATGGACCGTCGTTGCGTAAGAAGTCAATGCCGGGGAAAGCTAGACCGGACGCGAATTTTTTGGGAAATTCCGGGACATTTCTGGAGATTCGGGGACGGGCGAAGGGCTTGGAAGGGTGGGAGCGAGCTTTCGCGCGAAGCGGGAGTCGTCTTGAGGGGGGCTGGCGGGGCCTGCTAGGATCGATCCGTCATGCGAATCGTCCTGATTTCCCCCAAAGGCCCGCTGTACCGGCACCGCGGCGGGATCTTCAAGCGGTCGCTCCGCTACATGCCGCTGACCCTGCCGACGCTCGCCTCGCTGGTCCCCGCGGAGCTCGGCGCGGACGTCCGCCTCCTCGACGAGGGGATCGCGGACGTCGATCCCGCCGCGATCGAGGCGGACCTCGTCGGCCTCACCGTGATCACGGGGACGGCGATGCGCGCCTACGAGCTGGCGGCGGCCTTCCGCGCCCGCGGCGTCCCGGTGGTCCTTGGCGGCCCGCACGTGACGCTGGTGCCGGAGGACGCGCAACCCCACGCCGACGCCGTCGTGGTGGGCTATGCCGAGGAGAGCTGGCCCGAGCTGCTGCGCGACTTCGCGGCCGGCCGGATGCGCCGCCGCTACGATCAGCGCCCCGGCCTCTCGCTGGCCGGCCTGCCCTTCCCGCGCCGCGACCTGCTGCCGCGCGGGCGCTATCTCACCGACGACGTCTTCGAGGCGACCCGCGGCTGCGTCCACCGCTGCGACTTCTGCGTCGTCCCCGCGGCCTGGGGGACGAAGCCGTACCAGAAGCCGGTGGAGGAGGTGGTCGCCGACATCCGGCAGAAGAAAGCGCGCAAGCTAATCTTCGTCGACCTGAACCTGATCGCCGACCGCGGCTACGCGGCCCGCCTGTTCGCGGCGCTGATCCCGCTGCGCGTGCAGTGGTACGGCCTGGCGACCACCCTGCTCGGCGAGGACGCGGAGCTTCTCTCCCTGGCCCAGCGGAGCGGCTGCAAGGGGCTGCTGATGGGGCTGGAGTCGATCTCGCGCGACAACCTCCGCGCCTCGAAAAAAGGTTTCAATTCGCCGGAGAAGTTCAAGGAGCTGGTCGCCGTCCTGCACCGTCACGGCATCGCGCTCCAGGGGTGCTTCGTCTTCGGGCTCGACCATGACACGCCGGAGATCTTCCTGGAGACGGCGCGCTTCGCCGTCGAGGCCCGCATCGACCTGCCGCGCTTCGCCGTGGTCACGCCGTTCCCCGGCACCGCCCTCTACCGGCGGCTGGAGAGCGAGGGGCGCATCCTCACCCGCGACTGGGAGCTCTACGACGGCCAGCACGTGGTGTTCCAGCCGGCGGGGATGAGCGTCGAGGAGCTGCAGCGCGGCATCGAGACGGCATGGAAATTCGCCTACAGCATCCCCTCCATGGTGGCGCGGCTGGCCGCCTCGCCGAGCCCCTGGCCGGTGCGGCTCGGCACCAATCTCGGCTACCGCTTCTACGCCCACAACCTGCAGCGCTTCTACAACTGCGACTGGATCCTGGGGATGGGTAAGGCGAGGTCCGCCGCGTGAGGCTGACCCTCGTCCACCCCTGTATCGGCCGCCGCGCCGGCGACCGCTCCTACATCCGTACCTGGCAGATGGAGCCGCTGCCGCCGGCGCTGATCGCGGGAATCACGCCGCCGGACGTCGAGGTGCGCTTTTACGACGATCGCATGGAGGAGATCCCGTTCGACGAGCCCACCGACCTGGTGGCCCTCTCGGTCGAGACCTACACCGCCCGCCGCGCCTACCAGATCGCTTCCGAGTACCGGCGGCGCGGGGTGCCGGTGGTGATGGGGGGCTTCCACGCCAGCCTCTGCCCCGACGAGGTGGGGCGCTACGCCGAGAGCGTGGTGGTAGGGGAGGCCGAGGCGCTCTGGCCCGAGGTGATCGACGACTACCGGCACGGCCGGCCGCGCAAGCTCTACCGCCAGCAGGGGCGCACGGCGCTGGCCGGAACGCGTCCGGACCGCGGCATCTTCCGCGGCAAGCGGTATCTTCCGATCGGGCTCGTGGAAGCCGGCCGCGGCTGCCACTTCAAGTGCGACTTCTGCGCCGTGCAGACGGTGTTCAACGCCACGCAGACGCGGCGGCCGGTCGACGAGATCCTGGCCGAGCTCGCGGCGATCCGCCACGAGAAAAGACTGATCTTTTTCGTCGACGACAACATCACCTCGAACCTGGCGCAGGCCAAGGAGCTCCTGCGCGCGCTGATCCCGCTCAAGATCCGCTGGGTGAGCCAGGCGAGTATCAACGTCGCCCACGACGAGGAGATGCTCGACCTGCTGGAGCGCAGCGGCTGCATGGGCGTGCTGATCGGTTTCGAAACGCTGAACCCCGCGAATCTCAAGGCGATGAACAAGACGTTCAACACCATGCGCGGCGGTTATGAACGAGCGCTGGAGAACCTGCGGCGCCACGGCATCCGGCTCTACGGCACGTTCATCTTCGGCTACGACGAGGACACCTCCGAGCAGTTCCCCCGGGCGGTGGACTTCGCGCGCCGGCACGGTTTTTACATCGCGGCGTTCAACCACTTGACGCCCTTCCCGGGCACGCCGCTCTACGACCGGCTGGAGCGCGAGGGCAAGCTGCTCTACGAGAGCTGGTGGCTGGACGAGGCCTACCGCTACAACATGGTGCCGTTCCGGCCGGCGCGCATGACCGCCGGCGAGGTGGAGCGCTGCTGCGTCGAGGCGCGGCGCTCCTTCTACTCGTGGCCCAGCATCCTGAAGCGGACGCGCGATCCGGTGAACCGCGCGGACCCGTTCATGTTCCGCAACTATTTCCTGATCAACTGGCTGCACCGCGCCGACGTCGACGGCCGCAACCATTTCCCGCTGGGAGCGGAGGATTGGCGGGCGCCGCTGCTGGAAGCCGCTTGATCGTCGATCTGGCGCGGCCGGAGGACGATCCGGAGATCCGCCGCCTGCTGCGCGACAACCCCATGGAGGGCGCGATCCGGCTGTCGCTGGAGCGTGAGCCCGACGCGTTCCAGGCCCTGGCGGTGGAGGGCGATTCCCACGTCACCGTCGTGGCCCGCGCGCCCGGCGGCGGGCGGATCGTCGGCCTCGGCACCCGCTCGGTCGCCAACGCGTTCGTGAACGGTGAGCCCTGCCGGCTGGGGTATCTCAGCCAGCTCCGGGTGGACCGCGAGGCGCGGGGGAGGCGCCGGCTGCTGGCCGCCGGCTACGCGGCGCTCCGCGCGACGCGCGGCGCGGGCGAGGCACCTTTCGACATCACCGCGATCGTCGCCGACAACGACATCGCCCGCCGTCTCCTCGGCGCCGGAGTTCCGGGCCTGCCGCGCTACCGCGAGCTGTCCGGCTTCGTGACGCTGGTCCTGCCGGTCCTGCGCCCATCGCTCCGGCCGTCGAGCGTGCGGATCGAGACCGGCGCGCCCGAGCGGATGGCGGAGGTGGCGGCGTGCCTCGAACGGAATCGCCGGCGGTATCAGGCGGCGCCGTTCTTCAGCGCCGCGGAGCTGATGTCTCCCGAGCGCAGCCGTGGATTGGCGCCGAAAGATTTCCGGTTGGCGGTGGGGGCGGACGGCAGCCTCCTCGCCTGCCTGGCGCTCTGGGACCAGCGCGGCTTCAAGCAGGCGGTGGTGCGCGGGTACGCGCCGCGCCTGGCGCGCTGGCGCCCCTGGATCAACCGCCTGTCGCGGCTGCTGGGCACTCCGCGCCTGCCGGAGCCGGGGGAAGCGCTCGCCCACGCCTACCTCTCGCACGTCGCCGTCGACGAGGACGATCCGGAGATCTTTCAGGCGCTGCTGGAGGCGGCCTACGCCGAGGCGAAGGCGCGGGGGCTGGCTTACGTGATCCTCGGCTTCGCTGCCGGTCATCCCTGGCTCCCCTGGCTCGAACGCCGCTTCCGCCCCCGGCGCTACGAGAGCGTGCTGTACGCGGTGGACTGGGGAGACGGAGCCGCGGAGATCGACGCGCTGGACGGCCGCCTCCCGCACGTCGAGGTCGCCCTGCTGTGAGAGGCCGCCTGGTCCGCCGCGAGGCGCTCACCGAGGCGGAGCGGGACGCCATGTACGGCCTGCTGGCCGGCGCTTTCGCCGGGGTCACGCGCGAGCGGTTCGCCGCCGACCTGGCCGAGAAGACCTGGGCGCTGCTCCTGGAAGGCGAGTCCGGTTTGCAAGGGTTTTCGACGCTCCTGCTCTACGAGACCGATCTGCTGGGCGAAGGCGTCTGCACGGTCGTCTACTCGGGGGACACGATCGTCGATCCCGCCGCCTGGGGGAGCGCCGCGCTGCCGCGCTGCTGGATCAACGCCGTGCGCCGGCTGCGCGAGGCTTATCCGCGGGGGCGGCTCTGGTGGCTGCTGCTCACCTCCGGTTTCCGCACCTACCGTTTCCTGCCCGTCTTCTGGCGCGATTTCTCGCCGCGCTGGGACGTTTTGATGCCGCCGGAAGCGCGGGCCCGCCTCGATTTCCTGGCGGCGGAAAGGCTGGGAGATCTCTATTCGAGGGATCAGGGGATCGTTCGCTTCCCGCAGCCGCAGAGGCTCCGCGGCGAGCTGGCGCGGGTGCCCGAAGGGCGGTTGGAAGATCCGCACGTGGCCTTCTTCCTGGCGAGGAATCCAGGCTGGCGCGAGGGGGACGAGCTCGCCTGCCTGACCGAGATCTCAGAGGCCAACCTGACGGCGGCGGGGCGCCGCATGTGGCGGGGGGGCGGGCTGGAGTGAAGAGCCTCCCCTGGCTCGCCGCCAACCTCCCAGGCTGGCTCCGCTTCCGCCGCGCGCTGGGCCGCCCTGAGGACGTCCAGCGCTCCCTGCTCCGGCGCTACCTGGAAGCCAACGCGGACAGCGCTTTCGGGCGCGCCCAGGGTTTCGCCTCGATCCGCAGCGCGGAGGAGTACCGCGACCGCGTGCCCTTCCAGTCCGGCGAGGATCTGGCGCCCTGGGTGGAGCGGATCGCGGCGGGGGAGGCGCGCGTGCTCACCCGCTCGCCCGTGCGCACCCTGGAGCCCACCAGCGGCTCGTCGGCGGCGGCGAAGCTCATCCCCTACACGGCGGAGCTGCAGCGCGAGATCCGGCGCGCGGTCGCGCCCTGGATCGTCGACCTCTACGGCCGCCGGCCGCGGCTCGCGCTGGGGAGCGCCTACTGGTCGATCACGCCGCTGGCGCTCGACGACGAAAGCCCCGCGGGGCCCGTGCGCGTAGGCTTCGAAAAGGATTCCGAATATCTGGGCGGCCTCTGGAGCCGCCTGGTGGATGCGACCCTCGCCGTCCCCGGATCGGTGCGCCATCTGCGCGACCCGGACGCCTTCCGCTATGCCACGTTGCGCCACCTGCTGCGGCACCGCGATCTGACGGTGATCTCGGTCTGGCACCCGAGCTTCCTGCTGTTGCTGATCGAAGCGCTGCCGAGGTTCTGGGACGCCCTGGTGCGCGACCTCGGGCGCGGTGATCTGAAAGGGCTGTCGCCGGAAGCTCCCGTTCGCATCTGGCCGCGGCTGGGACTGATCAGTTGCTGGGGCGATGCTCACGCGGCGCTTTCATTACCGGAGCTGGCGCGAGCGTTCCCGGGAGTCGAGATCCAGCCCAAGGGTCTGCTCGCCACGGAAGGCTTCGTCACCATTCCCTTTGCGGGACGGTGGCCGCTGGCGATTCGATCCCATTTTTTCGAGTTTCTTCCCGAGGATGGCGATGGTTCGCGCTTCGCGTGGGAGTTGGAGTTGGAGCAGATCTATTCGGTCGCGCTCACCACCGGCGGCGGTCTCTATCGCTACCGTCTCCAGGACCGGGTGCGCGTCGAAGGGTTCGTGGAGAGCACGCCATCGCTCCGTTTCCTGGGCAAGGAGGGGCACGTGTCGGACCTCCGCGGCGAGAAGCTCCACGAGAGCTTCGTGGCCGGTGTCCTGGCGCGGGTTTTCGCGGAGAGCGGGATCGCGCCGCGATTCGCCCTGCTGGCGCCCGCCGAGGAGAGTCCGGAAGGATACGCCCTGTACCTGGAGGTCGACCGGCCGCCCGCCGGCCTCGCCGCCGAGCTCGACGAGGAGCTGTCGGCCAATCCGCACTATCGGCTGGCCCGCGCGCTGGGGCAGCTCGCGCCGGTGCGCCTCCAGAGCCTGGAACCGGGCGCGTTCGGACGCTACCTGGAGCGCTGCCGGCAGCGAGGCCAGCGCTGGGGGGACGTGAAGCCGCTGGCGCTTTCGCCGCTGCGCGGCTGGAAAGCGGCGCTAGTGCAGTGCGCCTGAAATCCGGTGACATTCATCCGGGCGTTTCCATGACCTCTTTACGTGCGTGAGGGTCCCTAATAAGAAGTCCCGGATTTCGGACTCACTACGCGAGATGAGTCTCATGGGCAATAACTGGCTTCGCCAGATAGAGCCGGCCAGGATGGCTAGCTACCTGTCAAAGAGGCCCCGCGCCTTGGCCACTTAGGGCTCGTCACAGAATAACTGTTCCAGTTCTGATCGAGTCAACTTCCGTCCGGCCCAACGGGTCGGGAGATCTCAGCCCAGGGCTGAGGCCGAAGGCCGATGCCCTGGGAAGACAAGGGCCCCCATCGTTGCGGCCT
>DASWQX010000502.1:0-3469 GCA_036403495.1 Thermoanaerobaculia bacterium | reverse complement strand
GGGCCCGGATGGACGATTCGGGGAACCCTAGCTGCCTGCTTCGCCTCGCCGAAGATCGCGGCGATGAAGCGGCCTGGACGGCGCTCTACCTTCGCTTCCGTCCCTTCGTCTACGCCCTCGCCTACCGGCGGACGAACGGCTCCCACGACCTGGCCCGCGATGCCGTGCAGGAGACCTTCCTCCGCCTGGTCAAGTATTGCCCCTTCCACAAGCTGACCCGTGCGGACGACTTCCGCGCCTATCTCTCGGTGGTAATCCGCAACGTGGTGGCGATCCTCCGCCATCGTGAGCGGCCGTCAGCGGAACAGGGAGGCCTCCTCGGCAGCTCTGACTCCGATCTCGCCGAGCCGGTGCTCCTGCCGCATGGCGAAACGATCGAGCTTCGCCAGCTCCTGCGGCGGGCGCTTGCCGAGCTGCCACCAGATGAACGCCGGGCGCTCGCCCTCCGCCTCGAAGGGTACTCGGTGCAGGAGATCGCCGACCGGTTGGGCATCAATGCCACCAACGCCGCCGTCCGGCTCCACCGCATCCGCGCCAAGCTGAGAAGCCACCCCGCCCTCAAAGACCTTCTCTGATCCCCGGCTGTAAGCTTTTGCCCCCCTCTGCGATTCTGTCGTGTAGGAGGTGTAAAACGATGAGATATCAAAAGATCAGAGTCTGGCTGGCGAATGAAGCGTTGGCGCGGCAACCGGCGATCGCGGAGATGGAACGGAGGGTCGAGCCTTGGCGGGGTCGAAGCAGCGGCGGGACCTCCCGCTGTCCGCGCTGATCCCAACCGCAGGTCAAGGTGGAGGAGCAACCATCATGTCAAATCGCACTCTGGACATCTCGGAGATCGACCGCCCCCCGGAGATCGATCCTTCGACACTTGAGCAGGATCGCTTTGTTCACTTGTTGCTCACTGCCTGGACCTTGGTCCCGAAATCGGAACCGGCTTCCGGGCCTCAGTCGAACAGGCCCGACTGCCGACACCCCCCCAAACCTCGTCACGATTGAAACGGGCGCGCAGACCTTTGCCGCTGCGCGATAAGAGGAGCAGAGACCATGGACCCTTCGCCCCACGCCCACCTTCTCCTGAGCGACTCGGAGCTTACCGAGCTCAGGGAGGGTACCCATCGCAACCCATGCTTCCGCCGCCTTCATTCGCGGTGCCTGGCCTATGTCCTTGACTACCGCCAGTACCGCCACCTGCTGAGCGTCGATGATGGCGAGGAGATCGTCTCCCAGGCCTTCGTCGAGGAGCTGCACTCCCTGGAGGACGCTGAGCTTCACGCCGAGGAGGTCTCGATCCGCGTCAAGCGGGCCTTGAACCGCGTCCGCACCCGCTATGTCCGGGAGCGCCGCCGCCAGGCCGAGTCGACGCCGCTGCCCATCGTCGACGCCGACGCCGACCTCCTCCGCGCGATCCAGTACAAGGAGATGGCCCGCAAGCTGGACCGCTACATCAGCCGTGCGATCGCTGCCCTGCGGGACCGTGACCGCAATCTGCTGATCGATGTGTACGGCCTCGAGCGCTGCGGGCTGCTCAAGCGCGGACCCTCCCCGGTCTTCGCCAACGCCGGCGGATACAAGGTCGGTCTTTGGAGAGCGCGCCAGCGCTTCCTTCATGAGCTCCAGCGGCTGACCGAAGAGGCATCCCGGCTGCACCAGAACCTCGAGTTGATTCGCGGCCTCCACCTGCTCATCGACAGCGGATCCTTCAGGGTCCGCCTGCCGGGGAGGGGGCGGAAGCTCTCCGGCCAGCCGACGGCCCTTCTGGCCGTCTGAGGGCCATCGATCACGGAAACCGGGACGGGCGGCGCCATCCGTCCGTCCCGGATCGCTCCGGTGAAAACCTCAGTCCAATGTCGCTCGAACGGGAATCGGCTCCATCGGAGTCTCGGCGCCGACGGGCTCGGGGGAGGTTCTGGAACGCTGCCCCTTGGACCGGCGCCGGATAAAGGTCGTGGCGGCGACGGCCGCCAGGCCCAACCCCGCCACCAGGCTGATCCGGCCAGGCCGGCGATGCGGACCCTTCACCCCGACGGGACTCGGCATCCGGGGCTGATTTCGCACCTCCTCAAGCAGTCGCTCGATCTCGACGGGATCCGCGCCGGCGCTGGCCAGCAGCGTCGAACAGGCGGCGCAGCTCATCGCATGCTCCGCCCGGTCGGCCTCCATGCCGACCGGGTCGGCGAAGAAGCTTTCGATCTCGTCCGGGACCAGGCAGTCGGGCCCAGGATAGCCGGAATTCTGGGCGACCTCCCTGTCCCGGCGCAGGATCTCCCGCGCGTCTGTGCCTCGCTGCCGCGCCAACTCCTCTGCCGCCAGCAAGAATCTCGGTTTGTCTTCAGTTTTCATAAGTCCGCCCTAAATTATGAGAGATGTTCGCATGTCTACTCCCAAAGTACGGGAACCAGGGCGCCAGGTTACACCACTCCCGGATTCCGGCCAGGGCTCGGGTGCTCGGGAAGGAGGCTCGGGCATGGGATCCACTATAGCAAGAGCCCGAGGAGAGCGATTCCCGCTCCTACCCCAGGCTCTGCCACTCGCGGATCTTCTTCAGGCCGTCCTTGACGCCCTCGTCGGTCTTGCCCCTCTCGGTCTCGAGGGTGGCGTAGGCGTCGAGGACGGAGCGGATGGCGTCTTCCTTGTCCTCCACTTTCTCGGGGATCTCGGCGACCGTTTCGATCGCCCGGGCCAGGCTCTCGCCGCGGATCGGATGATCGGGATCGCCGAGGCCGGACTGGTGGGCGCGGATCAGCGCGTCCAGGCTCTGGGACTCGGCGGCCTTGCGGGTGTTGCTGGGGGCCACCTGCACGACCTGACCGGGCAGGGCGGCCGGGATCTCCGCGGCCGGCACGAAGAATCCCAGGCCGATGAGCGGGAGCATGAACGTCCGGTAGAGGAAGTTCCGCAGGCTGTGCGCCGGCTCGTGGGGCGGCGCCCCGGTGTACGGCTCCGCCGGCTCCTCGGGGAGCGGAAGGTGGGGGATCGAGACCTTCCGCGGGTCCAGGGGAGAGAACCGGATGAGTCCACGGGGCGGTTCGGTCATCGCGTTCTCCTCATCCGGTCCGGGTCTTACTGGTTGCACCCCTGGCCGCAGGTGCTGCAGGAGCGGTGGAGCACCCCGTTGAGACAGAAGGTCGTGCACTGGTAGGCGCTCGGGGTTCCGAAGTAGAGGCAGGAGTTGCAGACCGTCGTCGGCGGCGAGGTGCAGGCGAAGCCCGCGGTGGACTGCGGTGCGGGCGCGGAGGCCCAGACGGCGGTCGCGAGGCCGAGGAGCAGCGATGCAAGCAGAGCCGGTTTCATTCTTCGCATGAGCGGACCTCCTGAGCACCCCGGGCGGGGCGGGTTGGATTGGAGCCGTCGCGGCCCCACTCAAGAAAGGTGTCCGCGGCGGCGGCCCCGGGACGGATCGCCCACCGTGACAGCGGCCATCAACCGGCCCGCAGGGTCTCGGCCAGCAATTCGGTGAGCTTGCCGAAGG
>DASWQX010000501.1:0-3372 GCA_036403495.1 Thermoanaerobaculia bacterium | reverse complement strand
GGCTCCTCCAGGATGCGGCGCACCTCGGTATAGGTCATCCGCCGGCTGCTCTCGATCACCGTCTCCGCGAAGCGCCGCCCATGGATCACCCCGTCGCGGTCGATCTCCAGGAAGGCCGAGAGGGTGAGCCGCGGCACCTTCGGCCGCAGCGAGCAGAGGCCGTTCGAGAGCCCCTCCGGCAGCATCGGCACCGCCCGCTCGGGGTAGTAGACGCTGGTGCCGCGATGGTAGGCCTCCAGATCGAGCGCGTCCCCCTCCTTGACGTAATGGGCGACGTCGGCGATGTGGACCCCGAGCCGGAAGGTGCCGCCGGGAAGGCGCTCGATCGACACCGCGTCGTCGAAGTCGCGGGCGGTCTCGCCGTCGATGGTGATGATCACCCGGCCGCGCAGGTCCTCGCGCCCGGCCCAGTCCGCCGGCTGGGGGTCGGCGGGGAACTTCTCGGCAGCGGTCAGAATGGCCGGCGGGAACTCGTCCGGGATGCCGTGATGCCGCAGGACGACCAGCACGTCGACCCCCGGCGTCTCCAGGTCCCCCAGCACCTCCACCACCCGCCCCTGGAGGGCGCGGCCGATGCGGTCCACCGCCACCAGCACGTAGGCGCCGTCGGGCACCCCCTCGGCGCCCACCACCGGCAGCTCCAGCGAAACCTTGGGATCGTAGGGATTGAGCCAGCGCAGCCCCCGCGCGTCGGTCTCCAGCCAGCCGACCAGCGTGTCGAGGCGCGTGCCAAGGACCTTGACAATCATCCCCTCGGCTGGCCGGTCGTTCCAGGGTTTCTGCTTGCCGAGCTTGCGCACCACCACGAGGTCGCCGTCGAGCGCCTTGTGCAGGTTGCGCTTGCGGATGAAGAAGAGGGGCTCGCCGCGCGGCGTCGGCCGCGTGTTCGGCCGGATCAGGGCATCCCCCTCCTCCAGCCGCTCGACCACGCCGACCGCCCAGTCCGAATGGCCGGGAGCGAACCAGCGCCCCTCCAGCTCCACCGCCCGCCCTTCCTTCTCCAGGCCGCGCAGGGTTTCGCCCAGCTCCCCGGCCGTCCCATCCACCTGGGCGTCGAGCGCCCCCTCCTCCACTCCGCTCCGCCCAGCCGCCTCGAGGCGGGCGAGGACCTCCTGCCGCTGAATTCCCTCAGCTCCCGGAACTGCGATTGACATAGCCGCTCTTCTCTCCCTAGAATCACCCCGCCTGCGAAAGTGGCGGAACTGGTAGACGCGCAAGTCTCAGAAGCTTGTGGCCGAAAGGTCGTGGGGGTTCGAGTCCCCCCTTTCGCACCAAACCCTCTCCCTCTGATTTCGATCTCTCTCCGACTCGACAATCGAGCGCAGCTTACACGACGTCCTCGGTTCCGAGGACGGGGCGGCCGTTGTAATTGTTGCCTCTAGACCGGCCGCTCAGACGGCGCGGCGCGCGGGGAACCGCATGGGGAGGACCGACTCCAGCCCCGCGGCGGCGCGCAACGAGGTCCAGCGGACGCCCTGGAGCAGCTCCCGGAAACGCTCGCGGAACCCCTCGCGGCCGGTCTCGTGGATGAACCGGGCGACGCCGCGCAGGCGTCCCGGCGTCGGCCGCCCCGAGATCTCCCAGGGGTGCACCACCGCCACCGGCATCCCCCCCTGTCCGGCGTGGGCGTGGACCGCCTGGACCAGCCGCTCGGGCTTGACCAGCCGCCCCGTCCAGCTCCCCGCCGGCAGGCGCAGCGGGCCGGCGAAGGTGAGCGGCGGGAACTCCAGTAGGCCCAGATGGGGACCGTCGCCGCCCCAGACCAGGTGCGAGGCGAAGCGTGGATTGCCCGGCCGGCCGCCGACCGGGCAGGGGTTGAGCGAGCTGTCGTAGAGGAAGCCCGCCTCGGCCACGATCGGCAGCCGCGCGCTGGCGAGGCTGCGCAGCGACCACTCCGGTGCCCGGAACCCGAGCACGGGCGCGCCGACGACGTCCTCCAGGATCTCCTTGGACCGTTCGACGTCGGCCCGGAACGCCTTCAGGGAGCGCTCGCAGGCGCGCAGATGAATATGGCCGTGGCTCCCCACCTCGTGGCCGGCGGCGACGATCTCGCGGATCCGCTTCGGCAGCCGCTCCGCCACCTCGCCGAGCACGAAGAAGGTCGCCGAGCAGCGCGCCTCGGCCAGGATCCCCAGCAGCTCGGGCAAGAGCCAGTCGAGCTCCTCCGTGAGAGGGGGCCGGTCGCCGGGATTCACGTAATCGGGTACCAGGCAGGTGTGGTACCACTCCTCTACATCCACGGTAAGGGCACAGCGAAACGGCCCCTTCAAGCGCGAGACGCGCGGAGCTTCCAACGCCATGATGATCTCCCTATCCGGGCCCGGGCACCTCTCCGGGACGTTGATCCTGCACGGATTTCATGCATGCAACGTGCCGGTGACGGGGAGATTACAGGGGTGTGGCGGTGTGCGTGGCTGGCGCGATGCCCGGGACCATCGTATCCTCTGTCCCGGAAGGAGCTTCCGATGGTACAGGCCCAACCGAAACCGTTCCTGAGCCCCGAGGAGTACCTGGCGATCGAGCGGGAGTCCGAGACTCGCAGCGAGTACCTCGACGGCGAGATGTTCGCCATGTCGGGCGGAAGCCGGCAGCACAACCTGATCGTCACCAACCTCGCCCGCGAGCTCAGCCTCCAGTTGAAGCGGCGCCCCTGTGAGGTTTACACGAACGACCAGCGGGTGCGAATCCCGGAGACCGGCCTCTACACGTATCCGGACATCGTCGTGGTCTGCGGCGAGCCGAGCTTCGAGGACGAGAGCGTCGATACGCTCCTCAATCCGGTCCTCATCGTCGAAGTCCTCTCCCCCACGACCGAGGCTTACGACCGCGGGAAGAAGTTCGAGGGCTACCGGACGATAGCCAGTCTGGCCGAATACGTCCTGGTCTCCCAGGACGAGCCCCGCGTCGAGCAATTCCTCCGGCAGGAGGGTGGTCACTGGCGGTTCACAGCCACCTCCGGCCGCGAGCGCTCGGTCGCTCTCTCCTCGATCCAGTGCGAGCTGGCGTTGGAGGAGATCTACGACAAGGTGGCCCTCAGCTAAGACTCTGCGTCGTTGGGAGCCGAAGGGAGTAGAGACGCTCCCAGGTCCTGAACGACACCCTCTGAAGGCCACGGGGACCGCGGGACGTCTCCTCGAAGGCCTGAAGCTCCAGCCGCCACTTCCGGGGAGAACCATCCCAGAGCCAACCTCTCTCTGGAATACAATCCCGCGATGGGCAAGGATCTCACCCGGAGAGTTCATGATGACCGCTGACCGCGTACTCCTCATCTTGAAGATTGTCTCGGCTCTCGGCTGCGGGCTGACGGCGGGCGTCCTGTTCGCCTTCTCCTCTTTCATCATGAACGCCCTCGCGCGTCTCCCTCCGCCGCAG
>DASWQX010000500.1:0-2105 GCA_036403495.1 Thermoanaerobaculia bacterium | reverse complement strand
TGCCGGGTCAGCCGGGTCTGCCGGGTCAGCCGGGCCTGCCGGGAGCCTCCCAGGGCGGCCTGCCCGGGGCGACGGCCCACCCCGGCCTGCCGGGAGTGGGGGGCGCGCCCGCGGGCTCGCCGGGGCTCCCCGGCGCCGGCCTGCCGGGCGCAAGCCACCCGGCCGCCGGCCTGCCGGGTGCCGGCCTCCCCGTCACCCCGGCGGCCCATCCCGCCACCCCCCCGGCGGCCCCTGTCGCCGGAGCTCACCCCGCCGGGGCTCCCGCCGCGGGTGCCGCCGGAGCCGCCTCGGCGGCCTCCCCCTTCGGCGTCGCCCTGCGCCTGCGCTACGTCCAGCAGGACGAGCAGAAGACCCTCACCGTGGAGTACAGCCGCCAGGACGCCGTGCAGCGCACCTACGCCCCACAGGGGTACTTCGGCCTGCTGCTCTCGGGGATCGACAAGAGCAAGCACTTCCTGGACGTCGACCTCGACGACCCCTTCTTCCGCGTCTTCGCGGTGACCGTGACGCCCCCCCGCGACTTCGCCGGCATCGGCCTCGCCTCGCTGCACGCGGCCCTCGACTACGGCGACCCGGCGGATGCCGCCAACGCCAAGCACGGCGAATTCATCTTCGATCTCCAGAGCGCCGCGCCCCAGAAGTGGCAGGTGTTCAAGGACGTCTCCGGCGCCAGCGGCTACCGCTGCCAGGTGGAATACCACTTCGACCCCGAATCGGGCTGGGACGGCGAGCAGCTCACCTACGCGCTGCCGGCGAAGACGACGGAGGATCAGGACCTCTACCTCAATCCCCACGAGATGCTCGGCTTCCTGGAGATCCGGGTGAGCCCGGGGCGGATCGACTGGAGCGCCGTCGACTACATCGAGGCCGACCTCTCCTACACCGCCCAGAGCGGCTGGACGGCGGCCAGGCACCTGGAGCTCCGCGCCGACACCAAGGAGCAGGCCTGGAAGCTGCGGCTGGCCGACAAGACCGACAACGCCTTCGGCTACCGGCTCACGCACCATCTGAAGGACGGCACCGTGGTGCCCGGCGCCGCGGTCACCACGCGCACCCCGGCGGTGGTCGTGGCCGACCCCTTCGTGGGGGCGATCAACCTGGAGATCCAGCCCGTTCTCGATCCCGCGAAGACGCGGCTCGCCTTCCTCGACGTGCTCTACCAGGACGAGGCCCACGGCTACACCCGCGAGGAGAACGTCAGCCTGCCGCCGAACGGCGGCGCGCCGGCCAGGCTCCACATCCCGCTCCTCGACGCCGCCCAGAAGAGCTATCAATACCGGGTGAGCCTGGTGGCGGCCGCCGGCGGGCAGGTGACGCGCGGCGACTGGGTGACGAGCGTGGAGACCCTCCTCTTCATCACCGACTCGGGGGCGCGCTGACCGTGGACGGCGAGCTCTTCCCCGACGGCGGCCGGCCGCTCGCCCGGACCCTCGCGGCGCTGGCTCCGGTCGCGCCCGAGGCGGCGGCGCGCGCCGCGGCGACGCTCGGCCTCTGCCTGGACGGGGTCCGCCGCTCGATCTGGCCGGAGGTGGCCTGGCGCTTCAGCCGCCTCCAGCCCGGCGGCTTCCCGGTCGAGCTCGGCTTCTCCACCGCCGGCGAGTCGATCACCTACGCCACCGAGGTCGCCGGCCCCGAGGCCGCCGAGGAGAGCCGACTCGGCGCGGCGCTCCGCCTCCTGGACACGCTCGGCGCGGGCGTGCCCCCCGCCGCCCTGGTGGCGCGGCTCCGCCGCCTACAGGGGTCAGGCCGGCTGCGCTGGGGCGCCTGGCTGGGCGGCCGGCACGGCGGCGACGACCGGTTCAAGCTCTACGCCGAGGCGCCGGAAGGGGGGGACCCCACGGCTTTCATCCGCGAGTCCCTGGGCGGCCTCTCCCTGGCGGGGATCGCCGTCCAGGGCCCCTTTCTCCATATGGCCGGCAGCGAGCCCGGAGGTCGGAGCGAGCTCTACTTCCGCTTCGACGGCTTCGCTCCCGGCGGCCTCGGCCGCCTGCTCGCCCTCGCCGGCCTCGGCGAACGCGAGGGGGAGCTCCGGGCGGTGCTCGACGCCGCCTGGGAAGCTCCCGCCGAGGCCGCCCTGGCGCGGGCGGTGGGCTGGTTCAGCCTGT
>DASWQX010000499.1:0-5100 GCA_036403495.1 Thermoanaerobaculia bacterium | reverse complement strand
GTCGATGTTGGACTGGACCTCCGAATAATAGATCCCGTAGCTGCCGCGGATCACTGTGCGCGGATCGCTTTTCGGATTCCAGGTAAAGCCGAGGCGCGGCGCCACGTTGTTGGTGTCGTCGGTGAGGCTCTGGCGGTCGTAGCGCAGGCCGGCGTTCAGCGTCAGGTTGCCGCTCAGGCGGTAGTCGTCCTGGGCGAACAGCGACCAGAGGTTCTCGCCGACCGAATAGTGGACGTTGCCGAACCCTTGAGTGAACCGCGCGACGTCGTTGATCGTGAGCTGCGAGGTCGGGGTCGACGGCGAGATCCCCGGCTTGAAGGTGAACTGGCCGAGCACGAACGGCGCGCCGAACTCCTGGCCGTTGCCGCCGGAGCGCGAGTGCTCGTAGTCGCCGCCGATCTTGAGCAGTTGGTCGCCGAGCGCCAGCGATACCGTGTCGGCGAGCTGCTCCTGCCGGTTGGTGAGCTTGGCGTAGCGCGATTCCCCCTCGGTCGAAACGCCGGGGCGGACGTACTGCGTGGACGGATCGTGGGGGTCGAACTGGGTGATCGGATCGCCGTCCTGCCAGACGAAGCGCAGGTCGTTGTAAGCGGCGTCGCTCAGCACCGCCATCTCGCCGACCTGCACGGCCTGGGTATTGCGTTTGAAGTCGCGCCCCGCGCTGGGCAGCGTGATGCCCCCCACCACGTCCTGCGGATTGGTGTCGGTGAAGTGATCGAGATCGAAACGGCCGAACAGGTGATTGCCGGGATTGAGGTCGACGTCGGCGCGGGCGAGGAAAAGCTTCTGTTTATAGTTGCCGGTGTAGACGGCGGGCGCCAGCGGCGAGGTGATGATCGAATCGCGGTCCTGATCGTTGTACTCCCCCGCGATCGACCAGTAGGCGCGGTCGCGCACGATCGGTCCCGAAAGGAAAGCGCTCCCCTGCTTCAGCTCGTCGTGGGATTTCTGCTTGGTGACCGGCGCGTCCGATTGCAGGCTGCCGGGCCGGTAGAGGCCGGTCAGATCCCCGCGGTAGTCGTTGGTTCCCGTGCGGGTGACCAGGTTGATGGCGCTGCCGGCGCTCCGTCCGTATTCGGCCGAGAAGGCGTTGGTGAGGACGGTGAATTCCTGGATGGCGCCGAGCGGCACGTTGGTGAAGATGGTCTGCCGGCCCCAGGCGTCGTCGGCGGTGCTGCCGTCGATCGTGTAGGTCTGCTGCCGCCGGCCGCCGCCGTCGATCACGAACAGGGTGTTGTTGAGGAACAGGTCGCCGGTGCCGCGCGCCGAGCGCACCGCCGAGTCGAGCAGCGGCAGCGAGGTGAGCTTGCGGCCGATCAGCGGCGTCTCCTGGATGCGCTGGTTGTCGAAGCGGTCGCCGAGCTGCGGAGAATCGGACTGCACTCCCGCGGCCGTGCCGTAGACGGTGATCGCCGCCTCCACCGCCGCCGGATGGAGGACGACATCGATCGCCGCCGTCTGGCCGCCGCGGAGCTGGATCCCCCCCTGCTCCTGCGGGGCGAGGTCGGCCTGGGAAGCGCGGATGCGGTAGGTGCCGGTCAGCGGCAGCTCGGGAATCGTGTAGAGCCCGCGGGCGTCGGTCCGCACGGTGCGCGAGAAGCCGGTCGCCTCGTTGGTGACGGTGACCTCCGCACCGGCGACGGGACCGCCGGCCGGATCCACCACCTGGCCGCGGATGGCGCCGATTCCGGGCGTCTGCGCCAGGGCGGCGGTGGAAATCGAAAAGAGAACGAGCGCGCAGAGCGCGAAGGAAAGCGAGGCTCTCGAACGGATGAACCTGATCGAAGTCATGATGACAATCTCCTCCTGCAACGCAGGGCAATGAACGATCGAATCGCGGAACGCCCGTGCGGGCATCCGCCTGTCGCCGGGGTGAGGCCGAACGCCCCGGCTTATTCGTTCTGCCGCTGGATCAGGAGGAGGATATCGGACGCGAGATCGGGACCGGTGCCGGCGCGCCGCAAGGAGCCGCGCCGGCGGTCGGAGAGGGGTGCCGCCGCACCGTCGCCCTGGACGGAGCCGGAGGGCTGCGGCGGCGAGGGCGACGAGCTGAGGACGGCGGCCTCGGCGTGCGTCTTCGGCGGCTCGAGCCGCGACCGCAGACCGAAAGGCTCCGCCGCGACCACTTGGCGCAATACGCCGCCGCGGCGGGAGCCCTCCACCCAGGCGACGACGCCGGCAGACCCGGGCCGCGCCGGCTCGCCGGGAGCGAAGGCCTGGCGGGACAACAGAAAAGCCGTCGCCGGCAGCGGGGCCGCCGCGATCGCGAGCCGCGCCGGCAGCTCGACGACGGTCTCCCGGCGCTCGTCGCCGAAGCGCAGGAGGATGCGGGCATCCGCGGTGGCGAAGGGGGGCACCTGGAAGCGGACGCGCCGCAGGTCCTGATCCAGGTGCGGCGTGATGCGCACGGGAAAGCTGGCGCCGCCGTCGAGGCTGAGGAACGCTTCCCACTCCTCGACGCCCGGAAGCTGGGAGAACCCCACGCCCGGCGCCCAAGCCAGCTCGGCCACGGAGCCGGCGGCGAGCGTCGCGCCGTCCCGAGGCGCCACCAGCTCGACAGGCGCGCCGGTCTCCCGCGCCAGGCCTGGGGCGGTAAGAGCGATGAGGCCCCAGGAGAAGCAGGCCAGAGCGAGGAGGCGAACGGATCGGCGCATGGAAGATCTTCGGGCGGCCCATCCTACAAGAAGGGGATGGGGGGCTGGAAGGCCCGCAGGGCATAGGAAGGGGTAGAATGGCAGCGAGAAAGGGGAGCCCTCATGGAGAGCCTCACGATCCAGAACCTACCTTCGGAGCTGGCCCAAGCCCTCGAGCGAGAGAGCCTCAGACTGCAGGCTCCTCTTGATCAAACCGTGATCGAGCTTCTCCGCCGGGCTTTGCGGATCGGTTCTCTGGAGGGGGTGCGAAACGGCTTGGCGCGCCTGGCCGGAACTTGGACCCCTGAAGAGCACGCTCGCTTCGAGGCAGACGTGGCTGTTACAGAGCAGGTGGACGAGGATCTCTGGCGTTGAGCCATTACTGCCTGGACACATCCGCCTATAGTCACTTCAAGAAAGGCGATCCGGCAGTGGTCGACCTGATCGACCGCGCCGAATGGCTGGGCGTACCTTCCATCGTCGTGGGAGAGCTCTGGATAGGTTTTCTTCTCGGCGGCCGCTTGGAGAGAAATCAGGCTGAGCTGAACGAATTCTTGACCCACCCACCGGTTGTGGAGCTCGTTGCCGACCACGAGGTCGCCAGGATCTACGCTGAGATGGTCGTATCTCTCCGAAAGGCTGGAACTCCGATCCCCTCCAACGATGTCTGGATTGCAGCCACGGCCAAGCGGATGGGAGTTCCCGTCTTGACCTACGACGGTCACTTTTTGGACATCCAACAAGCCGCGACTCTCCTACTGCCGACCCCTTCCAAACACTAGCCCACTAAAACGCCCGCACCTCCCGCGCCGTCTCCACCTCCGCCAGCACCTCGCGGGCGCGGTCGAGCTGATCGGCGTCTACCAGGACGTCGATCTTGAACAGGGCGCCGAAGAAGAAGGAGAGCGAGCGGAGCTGGTGCCCGCGCGCCAGAGCGGCGATCCCCGCCTCCTGCAGGCGCTCCTCCAGCCGGTAGGAAAAGTGGACGTTGTCCAGTTGGATTAGCTGGGCCGTCGCCCCCACCTGCCGCTGGAACCGGTACTGGTCCCAGACATCGAGGACGATCGCCAGGAGGAAGACGAGCTCCGTGAAGTCGAGCACGAAGGCGAGCGGGTTCGGGCGGTAGATCCTCCACGCCAGGGAGGCGGCGGTGCCGAGGGCGAGCAGCGCCGTCGCGCCGATCGCCCGGCGGCGCAGGGAGGCCGCGAGGCCGTCCAGGAACTCCTCCGGATCGGTGAGGTTCGCCTGCAGACGGGCGCGGCTGCTGAAGAGATGGAAGGCCGCCCACGACAGGAGGGGGATCAGGACCAGCGCCATCAGCGGCCCGGCGAAGGCCGGCGGCCGAACGTCGCGAGGGATATGGACCAGCCAGGCGATCGCCAGCCAGACCAGCGGCGAGACGGAGACCGCCACCTGTGCCGGCACGAGCCCCTGGGGGAACGCCGGCAGCCACGCGTCCTCGGCTCTGCGAAAGAAGAGCACGATCCCGACGGCGGCGCCCACGGCCAGCAGGAGGATAGTGCCCTGAAACTGCGCGTCGAGGGTCGTCAGGCTCCGGCTCCCCGCCTGCACGATCGGGAGGACCGCGCGGGTGAGGAGCAGCAGGGCGAAGCCGTTGCCGATGCCGTAGGCCGAGATCGCCTGGCCGAGAGCGAAGAGCGCCGCCGTGGTCGCGGTCAGGGTTGCCACGGTGAGCAGCGTGAACTGGAGGCCGGGAAACGCCACGATGGCAGCGGCGGAGGGCGAGGGCATGGTCTCCAGAGTCCGCGCGATCCCCGTCGCCTGGACTCCGGCGAGCAGGAGGCTCGCGATCAGCGCCGCCCGGTTGAGCGTCGCCCGTCCGTCCGTCCCGCGCTCGCGCAGGCGCCGGCCCGGCGAGGTCATCAGCGAGAAGAGCTCGACCAGCAGGAAGCCGGTGATCAGCGGATTGAGCCCCAGCATCAGGACCCCCGAGAGATCGGTGCCGAGCAGCTCGAGCAGCGCCTCGTGGTCCACTCCCGGCAGGTTGAGCCGGCGCCCGAAGACATAGGCGGCGAGCAGCAGCAGGGTCACGACGACGCGCACAGGATAGGGGATCGGGGCCCGCGCGCGCTCGACCGTTGCGTCGTCGGTCACATCCGTCACCATGGGGAGACCTCCCGGTTCGGTTCAGCTAAAGGTTCAGACTGGATTCTGGAGACGATACTCTATGGTATGCGTCGAAAACCCGCGCCGGGGGACATCCGCTTCGACCCCGAGCTGGACATCTCTCCTTTCGCTCTCTTCCGCAGCTTCAAGGAGGGCCGTCCGCCGGTCCTGATCGACGTGCGGCCGGCGCCTGGAAGGCTCGGTTTCGCCCGCGTCCCCCCGCGGCCGGAGCCGGCAGGGGATGCACCCGAGGAAGGCGAGGTGGTGGTGCTGTACGACCTCGATGGCACGCTCGCTCCCGGAATCGCGCGGCGGTTCCAGGCCGTGGGCTTTCCCCGGG
>DASWQX010000498.1:0-8241 GCA_036403495.1 Thermoanaerobaculia bacterium | reverse complement strand
ATGCCGGTCGCCTCGTCGATCAGCTTCGCCTGCTTACAGGTCTGGAGGTCGAAGCGCACGGCGCCGATCTGGCTGTGCAGCTCCTCCCACTGCTGGAGCCAGTACTCCATCTCCGGCGTGTAGAGGGCGTGCTTGGAGTCGACCGGCAGCCAGAGCTTGTAGGGCTCGCCCGGCACCGGCGAGAAGACCACGAGGTGGCTCTCCAGCGGCTTGCCGTCCGGTCCCACGCCGCGGCGGTAGTTCCAGATCTCGATCGGCTTGAAGGCGGTGCCGCAGTCGATCTGGGTGCGGTCCCAGGGCTTGCCGTCGAGGAACAGGAGCTGCCAGCGCACGTCCTGGGTCGAAAGGTACTCGTCGTCGGCCAGCCGCCGCCGCCGGGCGATCGCCTCCTTCAGCTCGTTGGCGGGCGTCGCCGGGATCGGATCCCGGGCGAGGAAGTCCTGGATCCAGCGCGCCCGCGTCTCCGGGCTGTCGGCGCGTAGCGTGGTGCGCTGCTCCGGGGTCAGCAGCAGCCCGGGACCGTCCTGGAAGAAGGCGCGCTCGGGCTCGGGCCAGAGGGTGGGGTCGTCGGACATCGCCCCTTGAGCGCGCAGGGAAGCGAACGGCAGCAGCAGGAGGGCCAGGAGGAAAAGCAGCGGAATGCGGTGTCTCACGACGAGCCTCGATGCATGGCCGGTGCCATGGCCATGCGGTGAATGGACGGCTCCGGTTGGCAGAGCCGGCGAGACAGACTACTATGACTCGACCATGGCGAAGACCTTGCGCAACGTTCCGATCCGCGAGTGGGAAGCCGGCGACAACGTCCAGGGTTTCGCGCTCCTCACCAAGAAGGAGATGCGCCAGGACCGGAACGGCAAAAGCTTTCTCGACATGGAGGTTACCGACGCCAGCGGCTCGATGATCGCCAAGATCTGGTCGGACAGCCCGGCGCTCAACAGCCGCTTCGAGACCCACCAGTTCATCGCGTTCCGCGGCTCGGTGAAGAACTACCGCGAGCAGCTCCAGCTCACCATCGACGAATGCCGCGAAGCCGGCGACGGCGACCGCCACTACGGCTTCGACGAATCGAAGCTGGTCCCGTCCACTCGCGAGGACATCGACGATCTCTGGAGAAGACTGGAGAGGGTCTATACCGAGGACGTCGAGCGGCCGGTGCTCCGCCGGCTGGCCGCCGAGACCCTCGCCCTCCACGGCAAGGCGCTGCGCGAGCACCCGGCGGCCAAGGCGATGCACCACGCCTACCGCGGCGGCCTGCTGGAGCACACGGTGTCGATGGCCGAGCTGGGGGGGCTGGTCTGCGGCCACTACCGCGAGCTCGACCGCGACCTGGTGCTGATCGGCGTCCTCTTCCACGACCTCGGCAAGCTCCGCGAGCTGGGCGCCATGCCTGCCAACGACTACACGATCGAGGGGCGGCTGATCGGCCACGTGGTGATCGGCCGCGACCTTCTGATCGAGCGCTGCGCGGCGATCCCCGGCTTCCCCCGCGACCTGCGGATGCTGCTCGAGCACATGGTCCTCTCCCACCAGGGAAAGAAGGAGTTCGCCTCGCCCGTCGAGCCGATGACTCCCGAGGCGCTGGCCCTGCACTTCATCGACGACCTAGACTCGAAGATCAACCAGCTCCGCAACTCGCGCGAGGCGGCGACCGGCATGCAGTTCCACCGCGGCCTGGGGCGCTACGTCTACTTCACTCCCGACCCCACGCCCGACCAGATCGAGGCCGCCCGCGAGGAAGATGAGATCGAGGCGATCGCCGCCGAGCCCCACGCCCTCGAGATGGCGGAGCAGGAGAGGCCGCCGGACGAGGACGAAGACGAGGAGGCCGCCGGCGTGCCCGAGCCGGCGGAGGTCCAGGCCGGGCTGTTTCCGGCCGATTGACCGCCTCTCCTACCGCTTCGCCGCGCTCTCTCTCGCCCCCACCGTGAAGTCCCGCCGCAGGTAGGAGGTCGTGGCGGACAGCTCGTCGCGCACGCCGACGCCCAACGAGTAGCTGCCGGGCTTCATGGGGATGGCGATCTCGTGAGTGTAGTCCCGCTTCGTGCCCGCCGCCGCCTCGGCCTCCGGCACCTCCACCGTCGCCGTCCGGGTCTCGCGCACCGGGGTCGTGGACCCCTCGCCGGCCGCCACCACGTAGAGGCGGAGATGACCCTGCCGGCTCCCCTCCCCCGGCTGGAGATAGAGCTTGGCGACCGGCACCTTGACCCGCACGAGCATCTCCCCCGCCTTCTTGCCGGGGACGACCTCCAGCGCCGCGCCCAGGGGGTTGTCCTCCGGACCGAAGCGCATCACCGCCAGGGTCGCCTCGGCCACCGCCTCCCCCGCCGGCTTGTCGCGGTACCACTGGCGGGTGCGCACCTGGACCCCTCGCGGCTTCGCCCGCACCTCGATCTTGTGCTCGGCCTCGTCGCCCGGCCGCTGCGGCTGGTAGCCGATCGAGTAGTAGCTCTCGAAGTCCTCGGACATGCGGGAGAGCGCGCCGGGAACGTCGGTGGCGTTGAGCAGCGCCCGCCCGCCGGTGTCCTCGGCCAGGAAGCGGAGCCCGTTCTGGCGGTTGGCGATCGAGACGTCGTCGAACAGCCCCTGCGAGCCCTCGTCGATCCGCGTGCCGTAGGCCTCGATCGGATAGAAGATCACCCGGTTGCGGCTGGCGTGCGCGGTGGTCTGCCGGAAGCGGGTCGTCAGGTCGAACCTCTGCGCCACCATCTCCGGCGTGCGCCGGCTGGCCTCGCTGCTCTGCGGCGCCCGGGTGTAGATGGTGAACAGATCCAGCCCCGGCACCAGCGGCAGCCCATCGCTGACGTAGAGGATGGCCTTGCGCCCCGGCACTCCCGCCAGCCAGCTCACCACCGAGTCCACCGCGTTGAGCGCCCCGCGGACCATCGAGCTCTCGTGCGCGGCCCAGTCGGACATGGCGGCCTCCGCCTGCGGACCCAGGCCGTCCCCGAAATTCGAGTAGCCGACCTCCCGGATGGCGTTGTTGAGGCTCTGCTGGTATTCACGGATATCGGTCTTGAGCTTGAGCATCGCCGCGAGGTCGGCGTCCAGCGTGGATAGGTCGCCGGTGAGCTGGCGGCGGATCTCCAGAGTCTCCGTATAGCGGACGAGCATCACCTCGTCCCCCGGCTTCAGCGCGGTGTGCAGGAAGTGCCCCGTGTTCTGCAGGATGCGGGTGCGGTTCGCGGCCGTGAGGTTGACGTCGTCGACGAACACCACCAGCCGCAGCCGCTGGTCGAGCGGACGCTCCGGAGCCCCTGCGTTGGGCTTCGCGGGCCCTCCGGACGCCGCCGTCACGGCCGGCGCGATGCCCCGGCTCTCGGCGGAGAAGTTGGTGATCGCGACCGGCTTGCCGTCCTCCAGCACCTCGAAGTCCTCCTTGCGCAGGCCGGCCACCGACTTCCCCTTCTTGTCGGTCGCGAAGACGTCGAGGTTGACGACGCTGACGTCGATCGCCTCGCCGAAGGTCTCCGGACCGGCGGCCTTGCGGTCGACCGGTTTCTGGGCGGCGAGAGGGAGCGCGTACGCCAGCAGCAGGACGAGCCCGGCAACCGGCCGGAACGGAAGGCGAAGACGTCTCATCGGGGTTCCTCCTACCCTATGTCCTATCAGATGCATTCGGATCCTCATTGCTTCGCCACGCCGTTTCCCGTCCCCACCGTGAAATCACGCCGCAGGTAGGACGTCGTCGCGGACAGCTCGTCGCGAACCCCGACGCCTACCGAGTAGCTGCCCGGTTTGAAGGGGATCGCGACCTCGTGGGTGTAGTCCCGCTGCGTGCCCGCCGCGGCCTCGGCTTCCGGCACCTCCACCGTCGCCGTCCGGGTCTCGCGCACGGGCGTCGTCGAGCCCGCGCCGGCCGCCACCACGTAGAGGCGTAGATGACCCTGCCGGCTCCCCTCTCCCGGCTGCAGATAGAGCTTGGAGACCGGGACCTTGACCCGCACCAGCATCTCCCCCGCCTTTTTGCCGGGGACGACCTCCAGCGTCGCCTCCAGCGGATTGTCCTCCGGCCCGAAGCGCATCACCGCGAGGGTCGCCTCGGCCACCGCCTCCCCCGCCGGCTTGTCGCGGTACCACTGGCGATAGCGCACCTGCGCCCCCCGGGTCTTCGCCCGGACCTCGATCTTGTGCTCCGCCTCGTCACCCTTCCGCTGCGGCTGATAGCCGATCGAGTAGTAGTTCTCGAAATCCACCGCCATGCGGGCCAGAGCGGCGGGTACGTCCGTGGCATTGAACAGCGTGCGCCCCCCCGTGTCCTCGGCAAGGAAGCGGAGCCCGTTCTGACGGTTCACCAGCGCGACGTCGTCGAACAGGCCTTGCGTGCCCTCGTCGATGCGGGTGCCGAAGGCCTCGATCGGATAGAAGACGACCCGGTTGCGGCTGGCGTGCGCGGTGGTCTGGCGAAAGCGCGTCGTCATGTCGAACTTCTGAGCGACCATCTCGGGAGTACGGTCAAAGTTCTGACTCGACACCGGGGCGCGGGTGTAGACCGTGAACAGATCCAGCCCCGGCACCAGCGGCAGCCCGTCGCTGACATAGAGGACGGCCTTGCGTCCCGGCACGCCGGCGAGCCAGCTCACCACCGAGTCCACGGCGTTGAGCGCTCCCCGGACCGTCGAGCCCTCGTAGCCCGCCCAATCGGAGATCGCCGCCTCCGCCGTCGCACCGTAGCCGGTGTCCCCCAGGACTGAGTAGCGGACGCTGCGGATGGCGGTGGCGAGGCTCTGCTCGTACTTGCGGATGTCGGTCCGGAGCTTGAGGAGCTCCGCGATGTCGGCGTCCAGCACCGCGAGATCGGCGGTGAACTGCCGGCGGATGTCCAGCTCCTCGCTGTAGCGGACGAGCATCACTTGGTCGCCGGGCCGCAGCCCTGTGTGGAGGAAACGCCCGACGCTCTGCAGGATACGGGTGCGGTTCCGGGGGGTGAGGTTGACGTCGTCGACGAACACCACCAGGCGCAGTTGCTGATCGATCGGACGCTCCGGAGCCGCGGCCTTGCCTCCCGCCACTGCCGGCCTGGCCAGGGCGGACGCCGAGGGCGCGCCGCCGCTCTCGGCGGTGAAGTTGGAGATCGGCACCGGCTTGCCGTCCTCCAGAGCCTCGAAGTCCTCCTTGCGCAGACCGGCGATCGGCTTCCCCCTCTTATCGGTCACGAAGACGTCGACGTTGACGACGCTGACGTCGATCGCCTCGCCGAAGGTCTCCGGGCCGGCGGCCTTGCGATCGACCGGTTTCTGGGCGGCGAGAGGGAGCGCAGGAGTCAGCAACAGGGCGAGCGCGAGGCCCGCGACCGGCCGGGACCGACGGCAAAGGCGGTTCATCAAGGTTCCTCCTATCGGAAGCCATCGAGGTGGAGCTGGCAAGTCTCTGCTAGCAAGAAGCTTACCCGCAGTCGAAACGCCGGCGCCGGACGGCGTCGCCCCCCGGAGAGGTCGCGCAGGTCCCTTTTCGGTGACAGTTGGCTTGATTTTCGCAGAAAAAAAGGGCCGTCGACGGAGGGTAGTTCTGTGGTATACGCCCCTTGCCGCGATGCGGCGCAATCGCTCTTGCCGCAAAGCGGCGCGCTGCCGTTACCAAGGAGACAGATACCAAGGAGACAGACCATGTCGAAACACGCCTGGGTCGTCGAGAACGCCGAAAGCTGGGAGACCGATCCACGCTGGCAGGGTGTGCGGCGGACCTACAGCGCCGCGGACGTCGACCGGCTGCGCGGCACCGTCCGCATCGAGCACACGCTGGCCCGCCTGGGAGCCGAGCGGCTCTGGGACCTGATGGCCAAGCGCGACTACGTGCCGGCGCTCGGCGCCCTCACCGGCAACCAGGCCGTCCAGCAGGTGCAGGCCGGGCTCGAAGCCATCTATTGCAGCGGCTGGCAGGTGGCGGGGGACGCCAACGAGGCCGGCGAGACGTATCCCGACCAGAGCCTCTACCCGGCCGACAGCGTGCCGAAGCTGGTCAAGCGCCTCAACAACGCCCTGACCCGGGCCGACCAGATCCAGCACGCCGAGGGCCTCGAAGGACCGCACTGGTTCGTCCCCATCGTCGCCGACGCCGAGGCGGGGTTCGGCGGCAACCTCAACGCCTTCGAGCTGATGAAGGCGATGATCGAGGCCGGCGCCGCCGGCGTCCACTTCGAGGACCAGCTCTCCTCGGCCAAGAAGTGCGGCCACATGGGGGGCAAGGTGCTGGTGCCCACCTCGGAGTTCGAGCAGAAGCTGATCGCCGCCCGGCTCGCCGCCGACGTCCTCGGCGTGCCCACCATCCTGATCGCCCGCACCGACGCCAACAGCGCCAAGCTCATCACCAGCGACGTCGACCCGCGCGACCGCTCGTTCATCGGCCCCGATCCGCGGACCGCCGAAGGGTTCTTCCGCTTCCAGGGGGGGATCGAGGCGGCGATCGCCCGCGGCCTCGCCTTCGCTCCCTACGCCGACATGCTCTGGTGTGAGACCTCGAAACCCGACGTCGACGAGGCGCGGCGGTTCGCCGAGGCGATCCACACCGAATTTCCCGGCAAGCTCCTGGCCTACAACTGCTCGCCCTCCTTCAACTGGAAGCAGAAGCTCGACGCCGCCGCCATCGCCGGCTTCCAGCGCGAGCTCGGCGCCATCGGCTACAAGTTCCAGTTCGTGACCCTCGCCGGCTTCCACGCCATCAACCTCAGCATGTTCGAGCTCGCCCGCGCCTACCAGGAGAGCGGCATGACCGCCTACTCCCGCCTCCAGGAGCGCGAGTTCGAGAACGAGCGCCTGGCGGGCTACCGCGCCGTCAAGCACCAGAGCTTCGTGGGCACCGGCTATTTCGACCAGGTGGCGCAGACCATCACCCAGGGGACCGGCTCCACCGCCGCCCTCTCCGGGTCGACGGAGGAGGAGCAGTTCCTCGGCGAGAAGGCGAGCTGAGGATACCCATGTAGGGGCGGCCCTGTGTGGCCGCCCTGGGCAGAGGCCGGAACCGGGCTGGCGAGGGCAGAACCGGAAAAACAGGGCGGCCACTCAGGGCCGCCCCTACAATTCGGGGAGGAGCGCCATGGACAGCATCCGGATCGCAGGACCGGGGTCGCCGACGGCCGAGCGCGTGCTCACGCGGGAGGCGCTGGAGTTCGTGGCCGAGCTCCAGCGGCGGGTCGGCCTGGCGCGCGTCGACCTGCTGCGGCAGCGGCTCCTGCGCCAGGAGGACTTCGCCCACGGCGTGCCGCTGGACTTCCTCGACCACACCCGCTCGATCCGCGACACCGCCTGGGAGGTCGCGCCCACTCCGCCCGACCTCCAGGACCGCCGGGTCGAGATCACCGGCCCGGTCGAGCGCAAGATGATGATCAACGCCCTCAACTCGGGCGCCAGCGCCTTCATGGCCGATTTCGAGGACTCCCTCTCCCCCACCTGGGAGAACGTGGTCACCGGCCAGGCGAACCTGATCGACGCCGTGCGCCGCGAGCTCGCCTTCACCAGTCCGGAAGGGAAGGAGTACCGCCTCGACGAGCGCACCGCCACTCTGATGGTCCGCCCCAGCGGCTGGCACCTGGTCGAGCGGCATGCCCTGCTCGGCGACGCCCCCGTCTCCGCCAGCCTGTTCGACTTCGGCCTCTACTTCTTCCACAACGCCGAGGAGCTCCGCCGCCGCGGCACCGGCCCCTATTTCTACCTGCCGAAGCTGGAGAGCCACGTCGAGGCGGCGCTCTGGAACCAGGTCTTCGACATCGCCCAGCACCTCCTCGACCTGCCGCGCGGCACCGTCCGCGCCACGGTCCTGATCGAGACGATCACCGCCGCCTTCGAGATGGACGAGATCCTCTGGGAGCTGCGCGACCACGCCGCCGGCCTCAACGCCGGCCGCTGGGACTACATCTTCAGCATCCTCCGCAAGCTCCCCGCCTCCAACGGCCTGCTCCCCGACCGTTTCCAGATCACCATGAACGTCCCCTTCATGCGCGCCTACACCGACCTGCTGGTCCACACCTGCCATCACCGCGGGGCCCATGCCATCGGCGGCATGGCGGCGTTCATCCCCAGCCGGCGCGACGCCGAGGTCAACGCCGTGGCGATGGCCAAGGTGCGGGAGGACAAGGAGCGCGAGGCCGGCGACGGCTTCGACGGGTCGTGGGTGGCCCACCCGGACCTGGTGCCGGTCTGCCAGGAGGTGTTCGACCGCGTGCTCGGCGACCGGCCGCACCAGCTGCACCGCACCCGCGAGGACGTGGCTGTCACCGCCGCGGACCTGCTCGCGGTGGGTGCCACTCCC
>DASWQX010000497.1:0-12369 GCA_036403495.1 Thermoanaerobaculia bacterium | reverse complement strand
CTGCGGCGGATGATCGTGCCGATCGAGATGCGCGACGGCGTCATGCTCGGGCGCGAGCTGCCGCCCGGGCGCGCGGTCGCCGGCGGCGAGCTGCGCCTCTCACCTGCCACCCGGCCGCTCGACTTCATGGAGCCCTGGGTGATCGATCCGCGGGTCGAGCGCTACGGCATGATCTACGACATCAGCGACTTCTCGGCGACCCTGTCGGTGCTCCACCGCGCCGGCAACGACAGCCAGGAGGGGGCCTTCCTGGCCATGTTCCGCTTCCAGCGGCGGATCAACCGGCTGGCCACCTCGCACCGCGCCAAGCTCGAGAAATACCTGGGCGACGGCGCCTTCTACTCCAGCCGCGAGGCCACCAACCTGCTGCTCTGCTCGATCCAGCTCCAGCGCTACTACGTGCAGGCCGTGCGCGACGGGCTGCCGTTCGACCGCGGCATGCGGATCGCCCTCAACTACGGCCCCTACCGCCTGATCCCGATGGGCGGCCTGCCGCGGGAGGGGGAGCGCTACGAGTTCTTCGGCCCCGGCCTCGTCGAGCTGTCGCGGCTGACCACCGGCAAGGCGACCCAGGAGGTCGACGAGGTCAAGGCGATGCTGATCAACCAGGGGTACCCGGAGGCGACGGTGCACCGCTTCTTCGCCCCGGTGGCGCGCAAGAACGTCGACGTGGTCGACAAGAAGGAGGAGGCGCGCGCCTTCTACGCTTATATCAACCAGAACGGCACCCTGCACAACAACGGCATGGTGGCCACCGGCCCGTTCATCGCCCAGCTCGACCAGGAGACCTCCGGCATCCGCCTCTTCCGCGGCCAGGAGGGGACGCGCTCCTATGTCGTGGCGGTCTTCGAGGACGCCGGCGAGCCCCTGCCGATCGGCATCCGCAAGCTCGGCATGGCCCACCTCAAGGGGCTCGATTCGCTCCCCGTCTACGAGGTCATCGACGCCGCCGCGATCGCCGCCGGGGAGCTGAAGGAGATCCCCGGCGAGCCCCTCCTGGCGGCCATCGACCGCGAGGTCGCCAACCTCCTGGAGAACACCTGGAGCTGGCCCAATCCCCAGGGGAGCTGATATAGAGCCTGCCATGGAAGCGCTATGGCAGAGCGACCTCCCCGGGCTCCCCGCCCCGCGGCGGGGCAAGGTGCGGGACGTCTACGACCTCGGCGATACCCTGCTGATCGTCGCCTCCGACCGGCTGTCGGCCTACGACCACGTGCTGCGGCCGGGGATCCCGGGCAAGGGGAAGATCCTCAACCAGCTCTCGAACGTCTGGTTCGAGCGGCTGGCGCCCCTCGTCCCCAACCACCTGCTGGCGACCGACCCGGCGGACTTCCCCGCGGCCCTGCGCCCCCACCGGGATCAGCTCCGGGGGCGCGCCGTGCTGGCGCGCAAGGCGCGGGTGGTCCCCTTCGAATGCGTGGCGCGCGGTTTCCTGGCCGGCAGCGGTTACCGGGAATACGTGCGCAACGGCAGCGTCTGCGGCATCCCGCTCCCCTCCGGGCTCCTGCGCGCGAGCCAGCTCCCGGCGCCGGTCTTCACGCCGGCCACCAAGGCCGAGGAGGGGCACGACGAGAACGTCGACTTCGCCACGGTCGAGCGGGCCGCCGGCCCCGGGCTCGCCGCCACCCTGCGCGACCTCACCCTCGCCCTCTACGCGGCGGGAGCGAGCCACGCCGCGGAGCGCAACCTGATCCTGGCCGACACCAAGTTCGAGTTCGGCCACGCGGTGGATTCCGATCGACTCCTGCTGATCGACGAGGTGCTCACCCCCGACTCCTCGCGCTACTGGGACCTCAACCACTGGCTCCCCGGCGAGGAGCCGGCCTCGTTCGACAAGCAGTTCGTCCGCAACTGGCTCGACGATTCGGGCTGGGACAAGGAATCGCCGCCCCCGGAGCTCCCCGCCGACGTCGTCGCCGGCACTCTCGACCGCTATGTGGAGGCGTTCCGCCGGCTGACCGGCAGGGAGCCGGAGCTGTAGGCAGGGCGCGGGACACGGACGAGCAGGGACGGGCACGGACCAACACGGACGGACCCACACGGACTGGAATGCCGTCGCGTCGCGGCTTCCGAGGCTGTTATCATCCCTCCATGAGCTCCGAATCGCGGATCGCCGAGTTTCCCACCACGATTCAACTGCTGCCGCTGGCGCCCTGGCTGCTGCTGCCGGGGACGGTGCTGCCGGTCGCGATCACCGCCGCCGAGGGGCGGGCGGTGATCGAGGCCGCCCTGGCCGGCGACGGCTGGGTGGGCGTCGTCCAGGTGCGCGGCGCCGAGGATGTCCAGGGCGCCCATGCCGGCGGGCCGGAGCGCCGCTTCTACACCGTCGGCTGCCTCGCCCGCGTCCACGAGGAGAGCCGCGGCGACGACGCGCATCAGGTGCGGCTGGAGGGGGTCGTCCGCTTCCGCCTGCGCGAGGAGCTGCCGGCGGCGGACGGGATCCCCCGGGGGCGGGTGGACTACGGCGAGTTCACCGCCGACCTCCGCAGCCGCGAGGAGGAACCGGAGGACATGAAGCTCGCGCTGTTCAAGGACCGCATCCTCGCGCTCGGCCGGGAGCAGTTCGGCTCCGCCGGCGTGCTGGAGGCGCTCTCCCCCCGGCAGATCGTGCTCTTCATGGCCCAGACCGCCCCGCTCGCCCCGGCCGAGAAGCAGGCCCTGCTGGAGGCGCGCGACTTCCGGGAGTTGCTCGACACCCTCGGCCAGCTCCTCTCGCTCAACTACCTGACGACGACGCCGGACACCACGCCCCCCTCGCGCGTGCATTGAGCGGCGCCTTGCGGTCGGGCGGTGGGTCTGTGATCATAGCCGCCGTGAAATCCGACGAGATGCCGACCACCCTCCCGCTGTTCGCCCTGGAGCAGCCGCTGCTGCTGCCGGGAACGGTCGTGCCGCTGGCCGCCGCCCAGGCCGGCGAGCGCAACCTCGTCGACGACGCCATGGCGGCGGACCGCTACGTGGCGATCGTCCAGCCGCTCTCCGACGGCTCCCCCGCCGCCCGCGCCCTGGCCGGCCGGCCGCCGGTCTACCAGGTCGGCTGCGTCGGCTACATCGGCGAGGTCCACGAGACCGAGGTGGACCGCTACCTGGTGCTGGTCGGCGGCGTCATCCGTTTCCGGGTGGTCGGCGAGGCCCCCTGCGACCGCGGCTACCGGCGCGTGGTGGTCAGCTACGGCGAGTTCGCCGACGATCCCGAGGAGCTCGAGGACGAGCTGGAGTTCCCCGTCCTGCGCGGCCTGGTGCGCCAGCGGATCGAGGCCAACGAGTCGGACATGGATCTCGAGGTGATGGAGAACATGGCGGGAACGGAGATCGTCACCGCCATCGCCCACGCCATCCCACTCTCCCCCGCCGAGCGCCAGGTGCTGATGGAGACGCCGAGCCTGCGCGAGCTCGAGACCGTTCTGCTCAGCCTGATGACCGGACCCACCGGTCTGCCCAGCTTCGATTTTCCCCTCTCGCAGCCGAGCTAGGGCGCTAGCCTTCCCAACGGCGGAACGACCTTCCCCAACTGGGAAACGTCTCTCCCAAGAAGGGGAATCCCTCAGGAGCGAGGGGGAGTGTTCCAGACGGCTGGGCGAACGTCTCAGACGGCTGCGGGAATGTCCCAGATAACCGGGGGAATGTCCCAAATTGCGAGGTGAATGTGCCGGACTGCGGGGAGAATGTCCCAGATGGCGGGGAGAATGTGCCGGACTGCGGGGATAATGTCTCAGATGGCGGGGAGAATGTTCCAGACGGCAGCTAGAATGTCCCAACTGCTTGGGGGAACGTTCCAATTCGTGGGGGGAACATTATCCCTCGTGGGGGAGACATTCCCCCTCCTGGTTTGGGGCATTCCCCTTCTTGTTGAGACGTTCCCCTCGCGGGGAGAGTCGTTCCCCTCCTTGGGGAAAGGTTCCCCTTCCTTGGGGAGACGTTTCCCTTTTTGGGGGAGACGTTCGCCTCGGTAGCCGGACCTCTCCCCCGCCCGGCCGGGCCGCCCCCTACGAAGAACGCGTCACTTCTGGATTGACGAAGCACTAGGGCCGGTCGTACTCCAGCACCCGGTTGTGCCAGGTATCCGCGATGTAGAGATTGCCCAGCGCGTCCACCGCGACCCCACTCGGCTCCCGGAGGTTGGCGGCCGTGGCCGGCGGCGGGAGGCTCGAATATGGAACGCGGCCGGCGGCGAAACCGGCGTGGCCGAAAACGCGGTCGGCTAGGGTGTCCCGCAGGGGCTTCCGGAACTCCAGCACGCGGTCGTTGCCGGCATCGGCCACGTAGAGCGCGCCGCTGGGAGCGACCGCGACCGCCAGAGAGCCCAAGAAGCGCTGCCGTCCGGTGCCACGGAGCTTTTGCTTGAAGTCGTCCTGGCCGATCACCACGTTCGCCACGGCGCCGGTGGCGTCGGAGGTCAGCGGATCGCGATAGATCAGCACCCGGTTGTTGTTGGAGTCCACCACGTAAAGGTTCCCTTGCGGGTCCACGGCCAGGCTGGACCCGCCGAAGAAGACAGGGAAGTCCCCTGCGAAGCCCCCCAGGCAGAGCGTCCCGGCGCCGGGCTTCAGGCGGCCTCGGTTGCAGAGCGCCTGCGTGAAGTCCGCCTGGCCGAAGACCTTCGTCGCCGCGTCGCCGGTCTCCGGGTGCTCGAAGAGAAGGACCCGGTGGTTTTCGAGGTCGGCGACGTAGAGGTGGTCCTGGGGGTCGAAGGCCAGGGCTCCCGGAAAGCACAGGCTACGGGCGCTCACTCCCCCGAGGTTGCAGACACTCGAGGTGAACGAGCCCCCCTGCCCCAGCACCCGGTGGGCCACTCCGTCGCTCTCGAACGGGCGATCGAGCTCCAGCACCCGGTGGTTGTCGGCGTCCGCCACCCAGAGGTTCCCGTGCGAGTCGACCGCCAGGCCCCCACGATCGGAGAGCGAGCCATGGAAGGGCTGGCCGAGGACGAGGTCGGCCGCGGCGCCGTTGGCGAACCCTTCGGCGTCGCGCCAGCCGAGGACCCGGTTGTAGGCGTCGACGACATACAGGTGGTTGGGGGATGCGCTGCGGTCGATCGCAAGGATGTCCGGCATCGCCAAGCCCCGGGTGGTCTCCCGCTCGCTCCCCACCCTCGCCGGCGCGGCCTGAAACGGGGCGTCGACAACATAGACGAAGCTGTCTTCGCCGACGCTCAGATAGCTCGCCACGTAGAGGTTCCCCCGCGAATCCAGCGCCGGATGGGCGAGGAACCCGATGTCGAGCGGGGGTGAGAGGACCTCCGGCTGGGTCCCCGGGCCGATCGGCGCCGCATACTGCCAGACCTGACCGGAGGCGAGGAAGACCAGGTCGCCCGCGGCATCGAAAACCCCGGGCTGCGGAAAGTACGATTCCGGCGCCGGGGCGAGCGTGAAGTCGGCCTTCAGGTCGGTCTTCAGGGGGAGCTGATAGACCAGTTGGCGCGGGAGCTTGCCGGGGGCGAAGTCCACCACGTACAGGTCCCCCTGCGGGCTGCATTCGAGGCTGAACGGGCTGCAGGGCCGCGCCGGGGTGCCGTTCCAGCAAGCTGTCTCCGTGGCGGCGGCGATGATCCGGTCGGGAGCCGGAACGGGCCCCTTGCCGCGCGACACCGGCGCGTCGTACTCGAGGATCCGCCGCGTGCCGGCGGGATCGACGACCCAGAGGTTCCCCTGGGCGTCCGCGGCGAGGTCGGCCGAAAAGTTGCGCGGCAGCAGCGCCGGGACCGTCCGCGCCGTGAAGCTCGCCTGGCCGAACACCCGGTCCGCGACGCGGTCGGTGGCGAAGGGGCGGTCGAACTCCAGCACCCGGAAGTTGAACGCGTCGACCACGTAGAGGTTGCCGGTGGGATCCACCGCGACGCGGTCCGGCGAACAGAAGGTCGTCGCGCTCGGCGGCGCCGGGCAGTCGAGGTAGCTATCGGCGGAGCTCCCGTTGAAGACCGACGGTTGCCCCAGCACCAAGTCGGCGGGGGCGCCGGCCCGGAAGCGGCCGAGGTCCGACCAGCCGAGCACCCGGTTGAGGTCGGGCGAGGCGATGTAGACGCGGTTGGGGACGGCCGAGCGGTCGATCGCGATGTCCGCGGCGTCGAGCGCCGTGCCGTCCACGAAATAAGGGATCGCGGTGCCGAACCGGCGCTGCCCCAGCACCCGGTCGGCGATCGTATCCCCCGCCGCGGCGCGGGCCGGCGGCGGAGCCAGGAGCGCCAGGAGGCTCGGGAGGATGAGGATAATGCCGAGCAACACGGGCGAGGATTGATGGCGTCTCATACCTCACCATGCGTCATCGCTCGCCCTTTTCAGGTCAAGCGCGCGCTCCGTGGTCCAGAAAGGCGAGCCAGTCCGCCACCCGCTCGCGGAGCTCGGCGAGCGGCAGATGGGAAGGGGCGGCGTCCGCCTCGGCCTCGCTCTGGATTTCGGCCCCCTTCGGCGTCAGGGTCAGCGTGTGGGCATTGCCGGTGCGCTCCCAGGAGGGGACGCGGCCGGCCTCGACGGCCTCGACGGCGCGCAGCACCTCGCGCGCGGCCTCGGGACTGTCCTGGAGATCGCCGGCCAGGAACGCGGCCAGCCGCCGGCCGTGCCCCTGGCCGCGGGCATTGGGGGAACCGTCGGCATCGCGGTAGAATTCGAGTCGCATGGCTCCCTCCCGTCAGTCCCGCGTGTAGATCGGATAGGCCGTGTTGATCCGGCCGTTCTGGTAGTACCCCTCGATCGTGAACCCCGCCCCCGACGGCCCGCGGAACAGCTCGCCGTTGCCGGACCGGTGCTGGAAGGCGTTGAGGACGGCCTGGATCACCGCCGCCCGGTCCATGCGGTCCGGGTAGACGGTCGACCGCTTGGCCAGCCAGGCTGATCCCGAAAGAAACTCCGAACGGATCTCCACCTCGGCGTTGTAGACCCCGGCGCGGTTGGGGCGGTCGACGATCCGCACCAGCCGCGCGTTCGCGGGATCGTGGCCGCCCGGGCGCGAATGGAAGCCGGTGGGCTTCCCCCGCCGGTTGATCTCCCCCTCGAAAATGTGGGTGACGTTGACCGGCGGCGACGTGCGGCTCCATTCCTCGGCCGGCCGGCCGCCGCGCGACCCCCGTGAACGCGACAGGGCCGCGCCCTGGATCAGCACGAGCGCCGCGACGGCAAGGGCGGCGGGCAGGACTCTGCGGAATTTCGGCATGGGGATGTCCCTCGCCGGGAAGGATACCGCAGGCGGAGGCCCCTCACCTCCCCGGCCCTCCTCTCCCAGCCCTCCTCCCACCCTTCCGGGGAGAGGAGGGAGAAAAGCAAAGAGCCAGCGCTCCTCTTTCTTTTTTCTTTGCTTTTCCCCTCTCCCCGGCAGGGGCGGGTGGAGGGCTGGGAGAGGGGCAGGGGTGAGGGTCCTCTCAGCGCGTCTTCCGCCAGACCCGCCAGTCGTCGTTGACGAAGACGGTGAGAATCAGAATGAACCCGCACGCCGCCGCCAGCACGAAGAGGATCATGGCGAGGCCGGGATAGCCGAGGATGCGGAAGCGGGTGTTGACCTGCATCATCATCGCCGCGCCGATGATCAGCGCCGCCAGCACCAGGCCGAGCGCGATGCGGTTGGCGATCTTCTGCAGGTTGTCCATCAGGCGCGTCTCGTCGAAGGCGTTCACCTTGATCTGCACCTGGTTGGTCGCCAAGTGGTCGAGCACGGTGTTCAGCCGGCCGGGCAGGTGCTGCACGAAGTCCTGCATCTCCAGCGCCGAGGCGAAGACATTGGCCGGCGAGAGCTTCTTCAGCATGTGGCGGCGCATGATCGAGGCGCTGTGCTGGCGCACCACCGCGTTGGGATCGAGATCGTCGTCGAGCCCGCGGGCGGTCTCGTCGAGCTGCAGCAGCGCCCGCCCCATCATCGTCAGCTCCGGGGCCGGCCGGACGCCGTTCTCGGCCGCCAAGCGGGCCAGGCCGATGATGATGCGGCCGACCTGGACCTGCGCCCCCGAGGCGTTCTGGAAGCTCCCCACCAGGTCCACCACCTCGCGCCGGAGCTGCGGCTCGTTGACCCCCTCCAGCGGCGTGCCGATCTGGAGGGAGACCTTCGCCACCTCCTGCCCCTGCCCCGAGGTGACGGCGAGGAGGAGCTTGAGGAGGTACTCCTGCATCGCCGGATCGATCCGCGCCACCATGCCGAGGTCGAGCAGGGCGAGCCGGCCGTCCTCGGTGATCAGCAGGTTGCCCGGATGCGGATCGGCGTGGAAGAAGCCGTCGATCAGGATCTGGTCGAGATAGGCCTTGCACAGGTCCTCGGCGAGCTCCTTGTTGTCGAGGTCGATACGGGCCAGGGGCGACAGATCGGTGATCTTCGTCCCCCGGACGAAATCCATGGTCAGCACGCGCGAGGTCGTGTAGTCGTCGACCGGCCGCGGGATCACCAGCCGGCGATAGTCCTTGAGGTTGTTGGCGAGAGTGACCAGGTTCACCGCCTCGCGCCGGTAGTCGAGCTCGCGCATCAGGGTCTTGCGGAACTCCTCGAGCATCGGCTGGAAGGCCAGCCGGCGGCCGATCTCGGTGTGCTTGTCGGCCATCGCGGCGATCTGCGCGAAGGCCTCGAGGTCCTCCAGGATGATCTGCCGGATGTTCGGCCGCTGCACCTTGACGGCGACCTGCCGACCGTCGCGTAGCCGCGCGCGGTGGACCTGCCCCAGCGACGCGGCGGCCAGCGGCTGCGGGTCGAAGTCGAGGAACGCCTTGGAGATCCGCACCCCCAGCTCGGAGCCGACGATCGCCTCGACCTCCTCGAACGGGAACGGCTCGACGCGGTCCTGCAAGCGCGCCAGGGCCTCCAGATAGGGGCCGGGCAGCAGGTCGGAGCGGGAGGAGAGAAGCTGGCCGAGCTTAATGAACGTCGGCCCCAGCGACTCCAGGTCGCGGGCGAGCTTCTCGGGATCACCCGTCACCGCCTCCTCGCCCACCTGATCGTCCGGCAGATCGGCGTCGATCCCCTTGACCAGGTCCGACCGCCCGTGCTGCATGAGGAGGCGGACGATGTCCGCATAGCGTTTCAAATGCTCCGGCTTGAGGGAGAGGGCCATGCCGATCGGCAATGCACGGCGGGTGCCAAGACCCTCATCACCCCGGCCCTCTTCTCCCGTCCCCTCCCGCCCTCCCTCACCGGGAGAAGAGGGAGAAAAACAAAACAGAGACTGAAAAACAGAGCCTGGATGATGAGCGGGCGGGGGTTCCCCTCTCCCTGTGAGGGAGGGTGGGAGGGGAAGGGAGAGGGGCCAGGGGTGAGGGTCCGGGCGGGCGAACGCCCGCCCGTCCTCTTCCTGGTCCTTTTCCTAGTCCTCTTCCTAATCCTCCCCCACCAGCAACCCCAGCAGATCCGAGGTCGTGAGCACCCCCACCGCCCGGTCCTCGCGGGTGACCAGCAGGCGGTGGATGTGCCCCTTGAGCATCAGCGAGGCGATCTCGGAGACCGTGGCGTCCTCGCGGACGGAGTAGATCTGGGGGTTCATGATGGCGGCCACGCGCAGCCCGTCCTGCGCGGTCGGGAGCGCTCCCACCACGCCCTCGTCGGGGCCCTCTCCCCACTCGTCGTCGATGAAGAAGGCCGAGCCCTCGCGGGAGAGGCGGTCCCCTTCGCCCGAGGCCACGGCGGCGATGTCCACCAGCGACACCACTCCCACCAGGCGCCCCTCGGCGTCCTCCACCGGCGCGCCGCTGATCTCGTTCTCGATCAGGAAGGCGGCAAGGTCCTGCACACTCAGGTCCTCGCGGACCGTGAGGACCTCAGGGTTCATGAGGTCGCTGGCGGTGATCGGTCGCATTGCGGTCTCCAATCGCTGCACGGTTTCGGCCCGCCCACGATAGCGCGTTATCTCCGAAAGGCGAAAACGGGCCTAGAGGTGGAGGAACGACTCGAACGACTCCGGGTGGCTCGCCCGCATCCGCGCCTCCTCGACGTCCACCGCCCCCTGCCGGACCAGCAGCGACAGCGACTCCTCCATCGCGATCATCCCCTGCCGCTTGCCGAGGGTGATCTCGTTGTACAGCTTCTGGAGGTTGTCGCTGCGGATATGGTGGCGCACGGCGTAATTCCCGAGCAGCACCTCGATGGCCGGCACCCGCCCGCGGCCATCCGTCCGCGGGACCAGCGTCTGCACGACGATGGCGTGCAGGGCCAGGGAGAGCTGGTGGCGGATCTGCTGCTGCTGGGCCGGCGGGAAGACGTCGACGATCCGGTGGACCGCCCGCTGCGCGTCGTTGGTATGTAGGGTGGAGAGCACCAGGTGGCCGGTCTCGGCGGCGGTCAGCGCCGTCGACACCGTCTCCAGGTCCCGCATCTCGCCGACCAGGATGACGTCCGGGTCCTGCCGCAGCGAGGCGCGCAGGGCCTCCAGGAAGGAGCTGGAATCTCGCCCCACCTCGACGTGCTCGATGATGGAGCGGATCGAGCGGTGCTCGAACTCGATCGGGTCCTCGATCGTGATGATGTGGCTGGTGCGGGTCCGGTTGATCTCCCCCACCAGGGCGGCGAGCGTCGAGGACTTCCCCGAGCCGGTGGGGCCGCAGACCAGGATCAGGCCGCGGCTCGGCTTGACCAGCTCGCCCAGCAGCGGCGGCAGGTTGAGCCCCGCCAGCGTCGGGATCTCCAGGGGTAGCGCCCGCACCGCCACCGCCGGCTCGCCGCGCTGGCGGTGGACGTTGACCCGGAAGCGCCACGCCGCGCCGATCCCCTCGTCGAGCACGCGGCCGCGGGCGATGCGCAGGCTGAAGTCGGTCGAGCCGCGCTCCTCCAGGTCCTGGCGCTCCTTGGCTCCGAAGTGGGGCTGTAACAGGCGGTTGATCTCCGCCCCCTCGAGGGCGCTCCGCTCGTCCATCCGCAGCAGCCGGCCGTTGACCCGGAAGATCGGCGGCAGCCCCGCGATCAGCAGCAGATCGCTGGCCTTCTGCTGGATGACCTCGGCGAGCAGCCGGTCGAGATCGCCCCCCTCCGTCACCTCGCTCTGCGAGGGAAGCCGGAGCTTCAACGGGCGGAGCGCCTCGACCTCCTCCTGCGCGTCGGGCTCGAAGACGAGCGCGGGCTCACCCGGTTCCGGGTAGGCGTTGGGTTCGTTCAGGGAGCGGACGAGTTGGTCGAGCTCGGGATCACTGAGATGCTCGCTCATGGCGATAATCATACGGATGAGCGGGCGATTTCGTCGCCCGCCCGTCCGCCGCGCTCAGGTTCTACCCCCCGTACTGGACGTGGATGTAGGCGCCCGTCTCGGTGTTGTAGAGCAGATACCAGCCGGGATGATCCGGGTCGTCATAGACCACGAAGTCGTTGCCGCAATCCCAGCACCAGTCGACCGCGAGCGGCCAGTCGAAAGGCGCGATCAGGAAGGCGGAGCTGCCCAGCCAGAAGCGGTGGTTCCCCCGATCGAAGCGTGAGACCCCATAGCGGTAGGAGGGTCCAATATTGCTGAAGCGGCCGTGCCCGTACGGCTGCGTCACGCGGAAGCGCGGATCGTCCCCGCGGTCGTGGCCATACCAGCGGTCATGGTTGACGTGCGGCATGGCGTTCACCCGCCCGCCGTCGAAGCGCTCCGACTCCGGCTGCCCGCCTCGCCGCGCCGCGGGGGGCGGCGGCGGATGGCCCTGATTGGCACGGGGCCGCGCGTGCTGCTCGGCTCCGCGCTGCGCCGGGCCGCGCTGCTGTTGTTGCCCGCGGTCGCGTTGCGCGGACAGGGGGAGGGTTCCCAAAACCGTGAGGGTCAGCAACCAGACGAGATGCGATTTCATGGTTTCTCCTTTTGCGCCCCGGTCGGGGCTTCGAAGCGGCGCGTTGGACAGCGGCGCCGTCCATAGCCGAGATTCCATGCAAGGGGCGTGCGGGGAGAGCCTCGCGAACCCTCCGTCGAGCCTCATTCCCCATCGTGCACGTCGCAGGCAGAGCTCGTTCCGTCGCGTTCCCCGTTGCCGACATCCCGTTCCCTCCCCTTTCCGGGACATGAAGGACTCGCCTCATCGCATTCCCCCGCCGTCACACTGTCCGACGACTGGGGAACGCGCCATTCCCCCGCCACCACGTCCTTCGACGGATGGGGAACGAGGCGTGAAGACTCCGTCACGTCATGTACATTGCAGGGAATGCAGCGTTCCCCCCAGCAAATGAAGCGTGAAGCGCGGGGAACGTGGCGTTCCCCCGTCGTCACGCCCCAGAAAGGATAGAGAACACCGCAGAGCTGAGGGGGAATGCCACAGTCAGAGGACCGACCCCCTTCAGGATTCCTCGGCATCAGGACCCGACTACCCCTTGCCTGGACGCCTCGACTTCCTCTATAGTATGTACATCACCGACGTTTGGCTAGAGCCTTCCACGAGGAAGCGTTCCTGGACGTCGAAGACGTTCATTGACAATCGATGGACCGGAGGGAACGGTAGCGGGGCCGTT
>DASWQX010000496.1:0-2790 GCA_036403495.1 Thermoanaerobaculia bacterium | reverse complement strand
CGCGCACCCGGAAGACGGCCTCGCCGTCCGCGGTGTCGACCGAGATCCACAGGCGCCCGCCGCGCGGGGTGTACTTGATGGCGTTCTGGAGCAGGTTGCAGACCACCTGCTCCAGCCGCACCGGATCGCCCATCACCAGGGCGGTCCGGGCGTCGACGGCGAGATCGAGGTCGTTGCCGCGGGCCAGCGAGGCCATGCCGAGCTCGGAGAGGCAGCGCTCGACGACGTCCCGGAGATCGACCGCCCGGCGCTGAAGGATGATCTTGCCGAGGGTCACCCGCGAAACGTCGAGCAGGTCGTCCACCATCCGCACGAGATGGCGGGTCTGGCGCATGATGACCTCCCGCTGGCGCACCGGCTGCACCTCCTGGGAGCCCACCTCGTCGAGCACCCAGAGGGCGTTGCGGATGGCGGCCAGGGGGTTGCGCAGCTCGTGGCCGAGCATGGCCAGGAACTCGTCCTTGCGGCGGTCGGCGTCGGCCTGGCGGTAGAGCAGGTCGCGCACCTCGTACTGCCGGCGGCGGGCGCGCAGCGCCGCCTTCACGGCGCTGACCAGGGTGCTCAGGCGCACCGGCCGTTCCAGGATGGTGGCGTTGCCGAGGGGGACCAGGGTCTCGAGGATCTGCTCGCTGCTCTCCCCCGAGCGGGTGAAGACGATCAGGGGCAGGTCCGACCAGGGAGGCTGGCCGCTGAGCACGTCCAGGAGGCCGGCGGCGGTCTCGGGGTGGAGCGCCTCGTCGGCGACGATGACCGCCCCCGCTCCATTCGAGATCTCCTGGAACAGCTCGGCGGCGCTGGCGGCGGCGAGGGCCGGCACCTCCAGCCCGGTGAGGAGCTGGCAGGCCAGCACCCCGTCGCGGCCGGTGGGCGCCAGCACCAGCACGCGCTGCTCGCGGTTCTCCACCTCCGTCACGGCCGGTCCTCCGGACGGTCTCCCGCGAGATCTCCGGCGGCATGGCCGACCCCGATCAATGGCCCGGCCTCCCCCGAGTATTCGAGCCGCCCGGTGAGGACGCCATGGAACTCGCGCAGCTCGCGGCCGACCCGCGGTCCGGAATCGTCGATGCGCAGCTCGCGCACGGTGCTCTCGTGCGGGCCGGTGCGGCGCTTGACCAGGGAGATTGCCTTGCGCACCTCGCCGAAGGCCTCGAAATGACGCAGCAGGAGCACCGTGTCGGCGAGGTAGGAGAGGTTCACTGGCGACTCCAGCGCCTCGCCGAGGAAGCCCGCCTGGGCCATGATCAGCATCGTGAGCACCCCCTGCTGGCCGAGGTAGGAGAGCAGCTCGTGGAGGTGGAGCACCAGGAAGCGCTCCTCCGGCATGGCGTGCTGATAGCCGTTGAGGCTGTCGATCACCACCATCCGGGTGCCCCTCTCCACCGCCAGGCGGATGTCGTGCGCCAGCTCCCCAGGCGAGAGCTCGGCCGGATCCACGCGGCGGATGGAGATCCGTCCCGCCTCGACCTGCTCGTGGAGGGGGAGGCCCAGCCGCGCGGCGCGGTTGAGCCAGTGGTCCGGCTGCTCGTCGAACGAGTAGATCGCGGCGCGCTCCCCGCGGCTGGCGGCCGCCGCGACGTACTGCGCCGTCAGCGTCGACTTGCCGACCCCGGAGGGCCCCAGCAGCATCAGGCTGGTCCCCGGCTCGATGCCGCCGCCCAGCATGGTGTCGAGCTCCGGCAGGCCGCTTGAGATCGCTTGCGGGCCGTCCGCCGGGGTGCTCGCGCGGTCCCCCGCCACCAGCCGCGGGAAGACCGCGAGGCCGCCGGTGGTGATCCGGTAGTCGTGGTAGCCGTCGCGGAAGGGCACGCCGCGCACCTTCTGCACCCGCACCCGCCGCCGCTGGCCGCCATAGCCGGGCGCCTGCTGCTCGAAGGAGACGACGCCGTGGGTCAGGCTCTGGAGCTGGAAGTCGCCGGTGGTGGAGCCCGTATAGTCGAGCAGCAGCACGGTGCAGCTCTGGCCGGTGAAGTAGTGCTTGAGCGCCAGGATCTGCCGCCGGTAGCGCAGCGAGTCGCGGGCCAGCAGCCGCATCTCGGAGAGCGAGTCGAAGACCACCCGCATCGGCTTCACCCGCTCGACGGTGTCGAGCACCGCCCGGGTGGTCTCCGAGAGCTCCACCTCCGAGGGGTGGAACAGGGTGTACTGCGAGTCCGCCTTCAGGCTCTCCTCGGCGGTCTGCAACTCGCAGATGGTGATGCCGTCGAGCGACCAGCCGTGCGAGGCGGCCACGTCGCGCAGCTCCTCCTCGGTCTCCGAGAGCGTCGCGTAGACGCCGGGCTCGCCGTTGCGCGCCCCGGCGATGAGGAACTGGAGGGCCGTGGTGGTCTTGCCCGCCCCCGGGTCCCCCTCCAGCAGGTACATCCGGTTGATCGGGAACCCTCCGCCGAGGATGTAGTCGAGCCCTTCGATCCCCGTGGAAGCCCGCTTGAAACCTTTGAATGTCTCGTTCGCCATGGTCTCCACCCTCACGTCACGTTTTCAGTGCCGCGGCTCCCGCTGTGCAAATCCGATGCCGGGATCGGGAAGAGGTTTCTCCGCAGTTCGTAACCTTCGCGTCACCCATTTCGCTGCCACTCCGGTTAGACTTCCCCGACCTTTGAACCACTGAACGAGATTTACGCCGCTCCCGCGGCTGCCTCAACCCGGAGGGAACCATCTATGCTCGCCGCTCGCCGCGCCTCGTTTCTCCTGGCCTTCGTGGCCCTGTCCGTGCTCCGCGCCCACCCGGCCTCGGCCCAGTGCGTCAGCCTCACCACCCTCGGTTCGGCGGTGACGCAGAACTTCGACACG
>DASWQX010000495.1:0-4254 GCA_036403495.1 Thermoanaerobaculia bacterium | reverse complement strand
CCGGGAGGTACTCGGGAGCGGTCGTGTACTCCTTGATCTTCTCCACGCTCTCCGGCTCGGGACGGTCGGGAGCCCAAGGACCCTCAACGGCGGACGGCGCGGGCGGAACGGCGGGCGGTACCGGAGGAGCCTGAGCAAAGGCCTGGGCGGAGGCGGCACAGAGAGCGAGGAGCAGAATCGGGACTAGGCGGCCGTTCACGCGAGATCTCCTTGGAAGGACCGCTACGATATCTCAATTTGGCGTGGCGCCTGCGCCTCCCGGGCATCAATGCCCGGGCTACGTCGAAAGCGAAAAGCCGGCTAAAGCCGACTCAGACAGTCGCCGAAGATCTGAGCCTCCTTCAGGAGGCTTTTTGGTTGAAGCGTAGCCCGGGCATTGATGCCCGGGCGGCCGGCTGAGGCAACGGGCCGGCGAGCTCGGCTTCGATGCCAGCCGGCGCTACCGCACCCGCACCACCACCAGCGTCATATCGTCCGACTGCTCCTGATCGCCCTTGAAGTTCGACAGGTCGCCGAGGATGGCGTCGCGGATCTCGCGGGCGGTGCGGCTGTCGGCGGCACGGGAGGCGGCGCGCTGGAGACGGTCATAGCCGTAGTCCTGGTCCTGGTCGTTGCGAGCCTCGACCAAGCCGTCGGTGTAGAAGATCAGCAGATCTCCCGGCGCGAGGGGGCGCTCTACCGCCTCGTAGCGCGCCTCCAGGAAGGTGCCGAGAGGAGGTGCCCCCTCCCCTACCTCGTCGAACGTGCCGGAGCCCGCGGCGCGGAGGAGGACCGGCGGATGGGCGGCGCTCACCAAGCTCATCGTCCCCGCTTCGCGGTCGAGTACGGCGCAGAGCAGAGTCATATAGGTCCGCTTGTCCGTCGTTCGCCGGACCATATGGTTCAGGCGCTCGAACACTCCGACCGGCGAGGCGAGGTCCTTCTCCAGCAGATAGAGACAGCTCCGCACGCCCGAGAGCAGCAGCCCGCTGGCGAGACCGTGCCCGGCCACGTCGCCGATCACCATGACCAGCAGCGAATCGCTCAGCTTGAAGTATTCATAGTAGTCGCCTCCCACCTCGGTGGCGGGGAGGGAGGCGGCCGCGAGGTCGATCCAGTCCAGTTGCGGCGGCGACTGCGGCAGCATGCTGAGCTGGATCTTGCGCGCATAGTCGATCTCCTCGCGCATCCGCGTCCGCTCGCGGTAGCGGGAGTGCTCCTTGCGCCAGCCGGCCAGGAACCGCTTGCGGTCGAGCTGGGTCACGCCGACGGCGGTCGCGAGGCAGATCACGCTCATGACCGAGAGCGCGGCGATCGCGTCCTGGTCCACCGCCACGGACACCCTCCGCAGGCCGATCCACTCGAGGGGGAAGACCGCCGTCCCCCAGAAGGCGGCGAAGAGCATCAGGTGCTCGGAGACGCGCAGCCGGAAGGCGAGCAGCGCGAAGACGGTGAGGAAGAACGGCACGTGATCGTCCGTGATGTGCGAGGTGGCGACCTTGAGCACCACGATCTGCGAGAACAGGAAAACCAGAAGGATCTGGCGGAAGTTGCGGGCGAACACGTCGCGGTCGCGCAGGACGAACAGCGCGATGCAGGCGAGGGCGTCGACAATGTAGACCGCCAGGCCCACGCCGTCGCGGTGGTCGATCGAGGCGGCGACTCCGCCCAGGCAGAGCATCGTCGTCAGGATCAGCAGCCAGCGGAAGACGCGGTAGTTGCGGCCGTCGAAGTGACGGTGCAGGGCCAGCGGCTCGGGGAGCAGCACCAGCTCGTCGAGGGTGGGGGCTTTCATCGCCGGGAGAGGTCGATCGCCAAGGGACTAGTCGAAAATCCAGCGGATCACGCCATTCATCAGGCCGGAGGCGAGCTCTCCCACCAGGGAGATGCCGCGACCGTTTCGGGTGAGGAGCAGGCGCTCCGACTCCGGCTGGCTCCACGGCGGCAGCGTCTCGCCCAGCCTCTGCTGGCGCAGCTCGATCCGCTCCTGCTCCCGCTGCATCGTCTCGGCCCGCGCCTCTCCCCCCTCGCGGATCCAGCGCAACAGACGGTCCAGCTCGTCGAGGTCGAACCAGATGCCGTGGCGGGCGCAGACGTCGACGATCACCCCGCTCTTGCGGCCGTAGTTGCGGCGGTTCATCAGCGTGCCGCAGATCACGCAGGGGCGGTAGCGGAGGGGCTGAGGAGAGCCCTCGCTCCTCCCATTCCCCCCTTCGCCGGGAGTGCCGCCGCCGAACCCCTCCGGAAGGTGGCCTGCCCGCGCACGCTCGCTCAAGACCTCGAAGACCTCCTTCTCGAGCCAGAGGCCGCCGCAGGAAGAGCAGTCGAACAGGGCCACCCTGGCCTGCCCCAGGCGCCGGCTGGCGAGCGGGCGCTCCCCCGTGCAGGAGGGGCACCGGTAGCCGCTCTCGCCGGCCGCCGCCTGGCCGCCGAGGAGGGGGGTGCCGCAGTGATGGCAGAAGCGGGCCTGGCCGCTGACCCGCGCCATGCAGCCGGGGCAGATCGTGTCGAGGTCCTTCTCGTGCAGGGTGAACTCCGCCGCGCAGAAGCGGCAGGCCGCTTCCTCTCCCTCGCGCGGCGCGCCGCAGGAGGAGCAGCGCACCACCGCCGCGTCGTGCGCCTGAGGCCGCGGCACCGTCACCGCGGCCCCGCAGGAGCAGGGGAACGAAGCGCCCGGCGGCCGCCCGGAGGCGTCGAACTGGCGGTGGCACTTGGGGCAGGCGATGAGGAGGCGCATGGGTCGCCGGTTATCCTACCGCGTTCGGGACGAACAGGGACGAACACGGGCTTACACGGACAACGATTACCTCTGCTGTCCGTGTTGGTCCGTGTTGGTCCGCGTAAGTCCGTGTTCGTCCCTGTTCGTCCGCTAGGCCATGGCGGCGCCATCCGGAATGGCGGCGGCGGCAGGCGCCGTCGAGAACCGTTCGCTGCCGAGAAGAAGGGTCGCCGTGCCGCGCCAGACCCGCCCGAGGGCATTAAGCAGGTTGAGCGACAGGAACACCAGGCCGATGCCGACGAGGGAGCAGACCCAGGCGGCGCCGAGCGAGTCGACCTGGAAGGTCACCATGTCGATCTCGAACAATCCTACCCCCCAGAACGCCGGCGCGAGCAGGAATCCGAGGGAGACCGAGAGCAGGGTCACGGTCGCGACGAAGCTCACGATGCCGAGGGGGAGCTTGAGCAGCAGGAAGCCCATCCCCTTCCAGGTGACGGGGTTCGAGAAAAAGTCGCCCGCCCGCTGCCAGGCGCTCCGCGCCGCGCCGGTCGGGGACGGCGCCATTGGCGGCACGTCGGCGCCGAGCAGATGGATGGCGGCCTGGCGCTCGAACGCCGCGAAGGCCCAGGTTCCGGCGAACACCAGCGCCAGCAGGGGGATGCCGATCCAGACCAGGGTCAGACCGAAGCCCGCGGTCAGGCCGACGCTGAGAAAGACGAAGTATGCCACCCCCAGGGGGAAGGCGAGCAGCAGGTAGAGCAGGTTGCCGTAGGTCCGCGGCCGGAACGGCGCCGTGAGAAAAGAGCGCAGCGCGTCGCCGGAGCGAGTGATCGAATCCCTTTCGTCGGTGTTCATGTGGGTGCCTCCTCGCAGGAGACTACGGGAGAACCGGCGCACGGGTTTCAGGGATCGAGCAGCGCCTCCCCCGCCGGCTCGCGCAGGTTGTAGCGCGAGCTCATCACCCGCCCGTAAGCGCCGGCGTTGGCGATCAGGATCACGTCCCCTTCCGCCGTCGGCGGCAGGCGGCGCGAACGGCCGAGGATGTCGCCGGTCTCGCAGATCGGCCCCACCACGTGAGCGAGCCAGGAGGAGGGCTCGTCGAGCCGCGAGAGGTTCACGATCCGGTGGTAGGCGCCATAGAGCGGCGGCCGGATCAGCGAGTTCATGCCGGTCTCCAGGCCGACATAGTAGACCTCGCCCTTGCGCTTGATCTGCGTCACCCGCGCCAGCAGAACGCCCGACTGCGCCACCAGGAAGCGACCCGGCTCCAGCCAGAGCTCGAAGCGCGGGTTGGCCGCCTTGAAGCGCCCCAGCAATTCGCCCAGGGCGTCGAGGTCGAGCGGGCTCTGCTCCGGCCGCTCCGGGACGCCGAGGCCGCCGCCGAGATCGAGGACGCGGACGTCGGGGAAGCGCTCGGCGGCCTCGGCCAGGAAGAGCGCCACCTCGCTCCAGGCCTCCGGTGTGCGGATGCCGCTGCCGGCGTGCGCGTGGAGGCCGACGACCCGGGCGCCGCAGGCGGCGAGGAGGGCTCGCGCCTCGTCCATCTGCTCGGGAGC
>DASWQX010000494.1:0-2275 GCA_036403495.1 Thermoanaerobaculia bacterium | reverse complement strand
CATCAGGTTGAGCGACGCCAGGTTGCAGGCGGTGTCGTCGAGGAACATGTACTCGCTGCAGGGATTGCTGGCATTGATGCGATCGGTGTTGGCGCAGGTGTGCCAGTCGTTGATCGTGGTGTCGTACTGCATGCCGGGATCGCCGCAGACCCAGGCGGCGCCGGCGAGCGTCTTCATCAGGTCGCGGGCCTGGTAGGTGCCCATCACCTTGTGGTCGCTGGTGCGCGCCCGGGTGTGCCACTCGCCGTCGGCGAGGACGGCGTTCATGAAGTCGTCGGTGACGCGCACGGAGTGGTTGGCGTTCTGATAGGCGATCGAGTCGTAGGCGCCGCCGGGGACGTTGAAGCCCCCCTCGAAGCCGGCGTCGATCAGCGCCCAGGCCTTGCGCTCCTCGACCTCCTTGCACTTGATGAAGTCTTCGATGTCGGGGTGGTCGATGTCGAGGATGACCATCTTGGCGGCGCGCCGGGTCTTGCCGCCGCTCTTGATGACGCCGGCGAAAGCGTCGAACCCCTTCATGAAGGAGACCGGGCCGGAGGCGGTGCCGCCGCCGGCGAGGGCCTCGCGGGAGGAGCGCAGCTTGGAGAGGTTGCTGCCGGTGCCGGAGCCGTACTTGAAGAGCATCCCCTCGGTCTTGGCGAGGGTGAGGATGGAGTCCATGGTGTCCTCGGCGGCGTTGATGAAGCAGGCCGAGCACTGGGGCTTTTCCTCGATGCCGACGTTGAACCAGACCGGCGAGTTGAAGCAGGCGTACTGGTAGAGAAGGATGTGCTTGAGCTCGGCGTGGAAGGTCTGAGCGTCCTCCTCGGCGGCGAAGTAGCCGCCGGCGCGACCCCAGCCGGCGACGGTATCGGCGACGCGGCCGATGAGCTGGCGGACGCTACGCTCGCGGTCGGGCGAGCCGAGCTGGCCGCGGAAGTACTTGGAGACCACCACGTTGGTCGCGGTCTGCGACCAGAACTTGGGCATCTCGACGTCCTTCTGCTCGAAGACCTTCTCCCCCTTCTCGTTCGAGATCACGGCATGGCGCAGCTCCCACTCGACGGTGTCGAAGGGGTCGACTCCGGGCGCCGTGTAGTAGCGCTCGAAGTGCAGACCCCGCGCGGGGGCTTCGGCGGGGGTCTCCGCCTTGGTGGCTCCGGCGGCCGGCGTCATCGCCCGGGCGCGGATCGCTCTGCCTCTCGCCTCGTCCGATTGCAGGGGGGAATGGGGCTCCATGCTCTTCTCTCCTCGATGTGATTCGCTCGTTGACCCTTCGGCGGGCGCGGCTCGGGCCGTACCCACCCACGACAGACCCGTTTACAGCGCCTCTGGCAATGGAGAACGACAGATCAGGCCCGCCGCCCTGGAGACCGGAATCCCGGGCTCGGCTGCGCCTGCAAAGGATTGAACACTGGCATGCATAGCTTTGAAATTCGTGACCCGCATCTCCAAAGCTACGCCCGCCCCGAGCCGCTGTCAAGGGGAAAACCACAAGATGTTGTGGCTTGTCACAGGCACGGCCCCAAGAACTGGGAAGCGTCAAAAGGAAGGACTTACAATTCGCACCTTCCTGACAGGATTTCCACAGCCGGATTTACGCAGGCCCTGGGAGCGCTTGCGGAAATCCATGTGTAGGGCTTGGATGGGGGGGAGGACCCGCGGCGGTGCAACCGGCGCCCGATCACGACGGGAGCCGGCGTCAAAACCGCCGCGGCCGGAACGCGCTTCAGGCGGGCGTCTTCTTGCCGCCCTTCTTGGCCTCGCGGTAGCCGGCCTTGAGGGCGTCGGCCTCGGTCATGAACTTTCCCTTTTTGGTCTTGCCGTACCAGGGGTCCCCCTCGCGGTGGAAGACCTTGGTCTCCAGGTTGACCCACACCATGCCGGGCGAGGGGGGAGTCTGGGCGACGGTAGGAGCGGCGGACGCAGTCTTCGGCGCTGCGGCCGGAGCAGAGGCCGGACGGGTGGGCTCGACGGCCGCCGAGTTCCCTGAGGCCATCGGCGAGCTGACGGTGACCATCGGAGTGATTTGCTGGATCACCTTGGCGGAGACGCCCGCCCGGGAGAGATCGGCGACGGTGCTGTAGGGGCGGCCGGCGATGATCTTCTTGGCGGTCGCCGGGCCGATGCCGGGGAGGCTCTCGAGCTGCTTCTGGGAGCCGGCGTTGAGGTCCACCGGACCGCCGGCGGGAGCCGCCGCGGCCTTGGCGGCCTTGGGGGCCTTGACCGGAGCAGCCGGAGCAGCTGGGGCGGCCGGGGCCGCCGGAGCGGCGCCCACGGTCACCATCGGCGAGAG
>DASWQX010000493.1:0-3656 GCA_036403495.1 Thermoanaerobaculia bacterium | reverse complement strand
CCGGCACACGCGCCGTCCCCCGCGCCGCGACTGGCCGGAGCGGATCGAGCGGGCCCTCCGCGAGGCGGCGCTCTGGGAGGAGGTCCGCCACCGCCTCCGCGAGCCGGCGGCGAGCCTCTCCGCCGGCCAGCAGCAGCGCCTCTGCCTCGCCCGCGTCCTCGCCGGGCAGCCCGAGGTGCTCCTGCTCGACGAGCCGACCAGCGCGCTGGACGCCGGCGCCACCGCGGCGATCGAGGAGCTGATCCTCCGCCTGCGCGAGCGGCACGCCATCGTCCTCGTCACCCATGGGCTGCGGCAGGCCCGCCGCGTCGCCGACTCCCTCGTCTACCTCGCCGTCCGCGACGGCGCGGGGGAGGTCGTCGAGAGCGGCCCCTGCCAGAGCCTCTTCGCGCGCCCCCGCACGCCGGAGCTGGCGCGCTATCTCTCCCGGGAGTCCGCATGAACGCCCCCCAGGTCGCCCTCCAGTCGCTCGACACCCTCTGGTTCCAGGTCGGGGGCACGGTGTGCAACCTCGCCTGCACCCACTGCTTCGTCTCCTGCTCGCCCACCAATCATACCCACGAATCCCTGAGCCTCGCCCAGGTCGAGCGCTACCTGGAGGAAGCCGCGCGGCTCGGCGTGCGCGAGTACTACTTCACCGGCGGCGAGCCCTTCCTGAACCCCGAGATGGAGGCGATCCTGGCGGCGACCCTGGAGGTGGGACCGGCGACGGTGCTGACCAATGGCCTGCTGCTCGATCCCGACCGCTGCATCCGCCTGAAGGCGCTCGCGGACTCCACCCCGTACTCGCTCGACTTCCGCGTCTCGCTCGACGGCTGGGACGCGGCCAGCAACGACCCCATCCGCGGCGCCGGGACCTTCCAGAAGATCCTCGCCGGCATCCGCAATCTCTATCGGGCCGGCCTCAACCCGGTGATCACGGTAACCGAGGTCTGCGAGGGTGCCGCCACGGACACCGGCAAGGAACGCTTCTTCTCTCTGCTGCGGTCAATGGGCATCGAGCGCCCGCGGCTCAAGATCCTCCCGGTCTTCCGGATCGGCGCCGAGGCCGAGCGCGGCGGCGCCTATGAGAGCTGGCAGCGGCTGCGCGAGGGGGAGGTGCCGGAAGGCGGGTGGGATCACCTGCAGTGCAGCTCCTGCCGGATGGTGACCGACCAGGGGGTCTGGGTCTGCCCGATCCTAGTCAACGAGCCGGAAGCGAAGATGGGCGAGACCCTCGCCGACACCCTCGGCGACTTTCCTCTGGAGCACCCGGCCTGCTGGACCTGCCACGCCTACGGCGTGAGCTGCCGGACCTGAAGGAATCGGACCGATGTCATACCGCCCCCCCAAAGACCTCGACGAGCAGGGCCGCCAAGCGCGCGCCAAGCTCACTGCCCACCGCGGCATGGCGACGTGGGGCGAGAAAATCGTCCCCCTCGGCGCCTTCCGCGAAGCCGCGGCCGGCTCAGGCCTGATCCTCTCTCGGGAGGAGAGGGAAGCCGCGGTGCGCTCGCGCACGGCCCCGCTCGCCGATTCCACTCCCGTCGAGGGCCCCTGGTCGCGGATCGCCGTCTTCGGCGGCGTCTACAACAACCACTTCGCGCTGCTGGAGCTGCTGGAGGACGCCACCCGCCGGGGCGCCGAGGCGATCTACTGCCTGGGCGACCTGGGCGGCTTCGGCCCCAACCCCGAGAAGGTGCGGCCGCTGCTGGGCGAAGGGAACGTGCTGGCGATCCAGGGGAACTACGAGGAATCGCTCGCCGCCGGCCGCGAGGACTGCAACTGCGGCTATACGGATCCGCGCGACAACCACTTCGCCGGCCTCTCCTACGGCTACACCGAGCGGCGCTGCTCGGACGATTTCAAGGCCTGGATGGGGAATCTCCCCCGGCGCCGGCGGGTGCGGGTGGGCGACCGCGAGCTGCTGCTGATTCACGGCTCGCCACGGCGGATCAACGAGTTCCTCTTCCAGAGCACCTCGCCGGTGCCCTTCCTGGAGGTGCTGCTCGACCAGAACCGGTGCGACGGCATCCTCGCCACCCACACCGGCCTCCACTGGCACCGCAGTCTCCCTTCGGGACGGGACGTCGTCAACGTCGGCGTCATCGGCCGCCCCGCCAACGACGGCGCCACGCACGTCTGGTACGCGATGCTCGAAGCTCGCGAGGGCGGTCTCGGGGTCGAGCTCGTGCCGCTCCCCTACGACCACCGCGCGCTGGCCGCCGAGATGCGCGCCGAGGGTCTGCCCGAGGAGTTCGTCGAGACGATCCTGACCGGTTGGTGGACCACCTGTCTGGAGATCCTGCCCGCTCGCGAGCGGGCCGCTTCCCGCTTCTGAGGAGAACTTAGATGTCCCAGCCTCGCATCGCCATTCTGGGGTCCGGTCCCACCGGCCTCGAAGCCGCCCTCGCCGCTGCGGAGGCCGGCCGGCCCTTCACGCTCTACGAGGCGGCGCCCACCGTCGCCGGCAACGTCCGCGCCTGGGGGCACGTGCGTCTGTTCACTCCGTGGGAGATGAACGTCTCCCCGCGTATGCGGCGCCATCTCGAAGCCGCCGGCCGCGAGGTCCCCGACGATGGCGAGTGCCCCACCGGCGACGACCTCGCCGCGCGCCTGCTCGAACCGCTGGCGGCGCTGCCGGAGATCGCGCCGAATCTGCGGCTGGGCACCCGCGTGATCGGAATCGGCCGCGAAGGCCTCCTCAAGCACGAGGAGATCGCCACCGCCGAGCGCGGCCGGCACCCCTTCCGCCTCCTGCTCGCCGACGCTACGGGCGAGAATAATGGCCGGGAGTGGACGGAAGGGGCGGACGTCGTGATCGACGCCACCGGCACCTGGGGGCACCCCAATTCTCTGGGGGACGGCGGCATTCCCGCGCCCGGCGAGCGCGCCTTCATGAACGATATCCGGCGCGACATCCCCGATTTTGTGGCCGAGCGGGCCGGTTGGGCCGGCAAGACCATCCTCCTCGCCGGCGCCGGCCACTCGGCCCAGACCGCCGTCCGCGCCCTTGCCGGACTGGCGCGGGAGGCACCGGGAACGCGCGTGATCTGGGCCTTGCGCCATCCGAACCCCTCCTGGGGCACGCACGAAGGCGATCCCCTCCCCGCTCGCGGCGAGCTCGCGGCCTCGGCAACGGAGCTCGCCGGCGGCGCGGCACCCGCGGTCGAAGCACTGCGCGGCGTGGTCGTCGAGGAGATCGCGAAGCCGGACCGTTTCGAGGTGACCCTCCGCAACGGCGCGGGATCCGAACGGATCGCGGTCGACCGTATCCTCGCGCTGACCGGCTCGGTCGGCGACCACACGCTCTACCGTCAGCTCCAGGTCCACGAGTGCTACGCCACCTGCGGCCCGATCAAGCTCGCCGCGGCGCTGCTCGGCGCGGGAAACGCCGACTGCCTGGCCCAGACCACCCATGGCGCCGACACCCTGGCCAACCCCGAGCCCAACTTCTTCATCCTCGGCGCCAAGTCCTACGGGAGGAACAACACCTTCCTGATGCGGATCGGCTGGGAGCAGGTCGGGGAGGTGTTCGGGCTGCTTTAGCCGGGCTTGGCCAAGCAGTCCCCGGGCTCCTCGCGAGGGAAACCCGGGGGACTGTGCCAGAATGTATGGTGACAGCTGTCACCAGTTAGTGACAGCTGACACCAATGCCAAATTCGACCTTCCTGACC
>DASWQX010000492.1:0-2108 GCA_036403495.1 Thermoanaerobaculia bacterium | reverse complement strand
GGGGCGTGAGCCCCAGGTCGGGAGTCCCATCCTCGTCTCCGAGCCCCGAAGGGGCGACGGAAGCTCGCAGTGCAAGAGCTGAGTCTCTACACCAAGGCTGCCGTCGCCCCTTCGGGGCTCAGGGATCTCTTGGAACCGCTCTACCTGGGGCTCACGCCCCAGGCTACATGCCGTTGCCCCTTGCGGGGCAAAGTCAGAAAACACCCTACAGACCATCGGCTCCTCTTTTCGTTGCATCAAGAATGACTTCCGGCTCAGCAGGGACGGCTGTCCACCAGCCGCAGAACCGGGCCGCCGCGGTACGTATCGTTCTCGACGCACGCGAGAACCTCGAAGCTGCCGCGCAGGCTCTCCGCCCGCTCCTCCCAGCGCCACCCCACCAGCTCGACGGCGCTGCCGTCCTCCCCCCGCGCCCGGGCCGAGAGGTGCCCCTTGCCGAAGCTGCGCGGCGTGCCGTCGAGCCGCAGCGGACCGGTGCGCAGGAGCGGCCGGGGGTTCCCCTGGCCGAACGGCTCCAGCGCGCCAAGCTGGGCGAGCAGGCGGGGCGTGACCTCGCGCGGCTCGAGGTGGAGCTCGTACTCCACCCGCTGGGCCAGCAGCTCGGGGGGCCACGCCCTCCCCGCCGCCTCCCACTCAGCTCTCAGCTCCTCCAGCCGCTCCGTGGCGACGCTCAGCCCGATCGCCTGCGCATGGCCGCCGAAGCGCTCCATCCGCTCCTTCCAGCCGGCCAGGAAGCCGTGCAGCTCCAGCCCCGGCACGCTGCGGCCCGAGCCCGTTGCCAGGCCGTTCTCCACCGCCAGCAGCACCACCGGCCGGTGGAAGTCCTTGGCCAGCCGCCCCGCCGCCACCCCGACGACCCCCTTGTGCCAGCCGGGGCTCCAGCCGACCAGGATCGGCGGCAGCCCGCCGTTCGCCTCGCGCTCGGCGAAGACCTGCCGCGCCTCCTCCACCACCCGGGTCTCCGCCGTCTGCCGCTCGCGATTCCAGCCGTCGAGCTCGGCGGCGAGCACCGCGGAGCGGTCGGCGTCGCGGCTCATCAGCAGCTCCAGCGCCCGCTCGGGCTCGTGCAGCCGCCCCGCCGCGTTGATCCGCGGTCCGAGCCGGAAGCCGACGTCCGCCGCCGTGAACGGCGGCTTCATCCCGCATTGCAGGATGAGCGCCTTCAGCCCCTGCGACTTCGCCGCCGCCAGCGCCTTGAGGCCGAGGGCGGCGATCACCCGGTTCTCGCCGTGGAGCGGCACCAGGTCGGCGATGGTGCCCAGGCAGGCGATGCGCAGCAGCGGCTCCGGATCGACGTCCTTGCCGCACCGCCGGGTGAGCGCCAGCGCCAGCTTGAAGGCCAGCCCCACCGCCGCCAGGTCGCGGAAGGGGTAGGTGCACCCTTCCTGCCGCGGGTTGATGTGCAGCGCCCCGGCCGGCAGCGCGCAACCCGGCAGGTGGTGATCGGTGACCAGCACGTCGATCCCCACCGCCTGCGCCGCCTCCACCGCCTCGACCGACGAGCTGCCGCAGTCGGCGGTGACGATCAGCCGGCACCCCATCTCCCGGGCTCGCTCGACGTGGACGGCCTGGAAGCCGTACCCCTCGCGCAGGCGGTTGGGCAGGATCGGCTTCGCCTCGATCCTGCACGCGGCGAACACGGCCAGCAGCAGCGCCGTCGAGGAGATGCCGTCGACGTCGTAGTCGCCGACGATCGCCACCGTCTCTTTCGCGTCGCGGGCCGCCATCAGCCGCGCCACCCCCGCCTCCATCCCCGCCAGCAGGAAGGGATCGTGGAGCTGGTCGAGCGAGGGGTGCAGGAAGCGCTCCGCACCGCGCGAGTCCTCGACCCCGCGCCGCGCCAGCAGCGCCGCGAGCCAGGGCGCGACCCCGTCCCGTTCGAGACCGGCAGCGCTCTCCGGCACCGGCGCGGCCACCCACTCCACCGGCGAGCTCAACGGTCGTTACCCTTCGTCGAAGGCTCCGAGGCCCCGGAACTTCTCGTAGCGGCGAGCGATCAGCTCCTTGGTGGGCAAGCGCTGCAGATCGTTGAGCGCTCGCTCGAGGACGTCCCCCACCCGCCGGCACGCCGCCTCCGGGTCGGTATGGGCGCCGCCGGGGGGCTCGGG
>DASWQX010000491.1:0-3718 GCA_036403495.1 Thermoanaerobaculia bacterium | reverse complement strand
CGTGGAGCAGCTCGTGCTGCCGGACGAGATCCACGGCTTCCTGCGGACCGCGAGCTGGCTGGCGGCGTATCATGCGGCGGTGGACTTCTTCGACCGCGAGCTGAAGGCGCGGGCAAGCCGATAAGGAAGCGGGGAACACGGACGAAGAAGGACGAACACGGACGAACACGAAAACCGAGGATGGCCGCGCTCGTCGCTTTGTCCGTGTGGGTCCGTGCCAGTCCGTGTTCGTCCGTGTCGAGCCTTTCAACAGAAGGAGCGCGCCATGCCGCCCTGGAAAAACGCACCCCCCGGCCTCTATTCGATCCGCGGGGCGACCGTCACCTGCCATCTGCTGGTGGACGGGCCGGACGCCTGGCTGCTCGATACCGGCCTGATCGGCGAGCCGCTGATGATTCGGCGCAAGCTGCGCCGGCTCGGGCTCGATCTCGATTCGATCCGGGGGATCGTCCTCACCCACGGGCATCTCGACCATGCCGGCAACTTGGCGCGGCTCCAGCGCTGGACGGGCGCGCCGGTCTACGGTCATCCGGCGGAGCAGATCCACGTCGACGGCCGCTATCCCTACCAGGGGGTCGCCAAATGGTGCGGAAGGCTGGAGGCCTTCGGCCGCTGGGCGCTGCGCTATAAGGCGGGCCGGATCGATGAATTCTTCGGCGACGGCGACGAGCTGCCGGTCTGGGGCGGGCTGCGCGTCGTCCACCTGCCGGGGCACAGCGACGGCCACTGCGGCTTCTACAGCGCGCGGCACGACCTGCTCTTCTCGTCCGACCTCTTCGTGAGCTACCTCTGGCCGCACCTGCCGCCGGCGATCCTCAACAGCCGGCCGGAGCTGATCCCGGACAGCCTGCGCAAGGCGGCGCGGCTCGATCCGCGCTGGGTCGTCCCCAACCACTACGACGTCTTCGACGGCGCCCTGCACAAGCGGCGGTTCGCCGGCCTCTGCCGGCGCCTCCTCGGCCGTCCCGTCGAGCTGGACGCTCAACCGGGAAGCTAGGGATGGCGGGCGCGGAGAACCTCGGTCTGATCGTCGGCGCCCTGCTGGTGGTGGTGGGCATCATCGGAACCGTGGCGCCGATGCTCCCCGGCACGCCGCTGGTCTTCGTGGGCCTGCTGGTCGCCGCCTGGGCAGAGGGGTTTCAGAAGGTCGGGTGGTTCACCCTCTCCATCCTCGCCGTGCTGACCCTTCTCAGCTTCGTGGTGGACTTCCTGGCGGCGAAGTTTGGCGCCAAGCGGGTGGGAGCGAGCTGGGCGGCGCTGATCGGCGCGACGCTGGGAGCGATCGTCGGTATCTTCTTCGGCCTCCCCGGTTTCATCTTCGGGCCCTTCCTGGGCGCGGTGATCGGCGAATACCTCGCCAAGCGGAGCTGGCGCCAGGCCAGCCGCGTCGGCTTCGGAACTTGGCTCGGCATGCTCCTCGGCATCGCGGGAAAGCTCGCGCTGGTCTTCGCGATGGTGGGGATCTTTTTGACCGCGTATGTGTTGTGAGGGCGGGGACGGTGGCGGCCTCCGACGCCCGGGCATAAATGCCCGCGCTACGCTTCAACCGAAAAGCCTCCTGAAGGAGGCTCAAGTCTCTCCGGCCGCTTTTTGAGCCGGCTTCAGCCGGCTTTTTGTTATCAGCGTAGCCCGGGCATTGATGCCCGGGCGGGGTGGCTCTTCGCGACTACTCCTGAACCAGCGGCTCGATGCAATCCGCGACCTCGTTGGCCGGGCTGTTGACCAGCCGGCTCACGGGGAAGGCCTCGAAGCCTTCCATGGCATGGGGAGCGAGGAGCGGCTGGAGCTTCTCGGCGTCCTCCATCTTCGGATCGAGCCAGAGATCGAAGTTCTCCCGGTCCACGATCACCGGCATGCGGTCGTGGAGGGGGCGCATCAGGTCGTTCGGGCTGGTGGTGAGGATGGTGAAGGTCTCGACCAACTCGCCGCCGTGCTCCGGGTCCTTCCAGGTGGACCAGAGGCCGGCGAAGGCGAACGGCTTACGGTCCTGGCGGCGGATCAGGAAGGGCTGCTTGAGCTTCCCTTCCTTCTTCCACTCGTAGAAGCCGTCGGTCGCCACCAGACAGCGCTTCTTCTTGAAGCTGAAGCGGTAGGCGGGTTTCTCGGCGACGCTCTCGGCGCGGGCGTTGATCATCCGGTTGCCGATGCTCGCTTCCTTGGCCCAGTAGGGGATCAGCCCCCACTTCAGCAGGTCGAGCCGATGCGGTCCGCCGGGCTCGGTGACACGCACCACCGCTGCCCCCTGCGTGGGCGCCATGTTGTACCGCGGCGGCAGCAGGGGGAGCTCCGGCAGATCGAAGAGGAGGGCGAGCTCCTCGCCCGAGGAGGTCAGGGTGTAGCGTCCGCACATAGTGGGATTATCCTCCGAAGGGTCCCCGGTGCTCTTCCCACTCCCCACCCACGCACGTCGCCGCCACCACCTCCTCGGTAGCGCCGAAGATCACCGATTCGAGCAGCCTCTCCGGCGTCCATCCCGCGATCAGGGGTGAGTCGAGGTCGATCGCCGCGAAGTCAGCCCAGAGGCCGGCTTCGATGCGGCCGGCTTCGACGCCCAGGGCCTTGGCTCCGCCCGTGGTCGCCGCTTCCAGGAGGACGCGGGCGACGTCGCCCTCCCGGTCGCGCAGGACGCCGCGGCTCTCGGTGGCGAGGCGCTGGACGTACTCCAGCCAGCGCATCTCCTCGATGGACGAGATCCTCGCGTTCGAGTCGCTCCCCAGGCAGAGGGAGCGGCGCTGCGGCGGCAGTCTGGGGACGGCCGCGATGCCGTCGCCGAGGTTCCCTTCGGTCAGCGGGCAGAGGCAGACGGTGCCCCCCGCGGAGAGGAAGCGGTCCATCTCCTCGGGGTCGGTGTGGGTGCAGTGGACGGCGGTGAGGTCGGTGGCCGTGCCGAGGGTCTCCAGGAGGAGCGCCATCGGGCGCTGGCCGTAGAAGGCGATCACCTCCTCGATCTCGCGCCGCTGCTCCTCGACGTGGATGTGGAAGGGGAGATCGCGGCGGCGGGCCCCGTCGTAGATCGCCGCGAGGTCGTCCGGGCTGCCGGCGCGCAGGCTGTGGACCGAGGCGGCGAGCGATTCTCTACGCGGATCCAGGCGCGCGGCCAGGCGGTCCATCTGCTCCCAGTAAGTCTTGGGGTTGGGAGAATCGAAACGGCGCTGCGGCCCTTCGAGCGGCTGCCCCACGGCGCCCGTGCGGTAGTAGGACTGAATGAAGACGATACGGATCCCCGCCTCGGCCGCGGCGGCGAGCACGACCGCGTCGAAGGCGTAGTCGAGCGCCTCCGGATCGCGATGGTGGACGTAGTGGAACTCGCCGACGGTCGTGATGCCGGCCCGGCGCATCTCGCGGAAGGTCAGGAGCGAAAGGGCGTGCAGCTCCGCGGAGTCCAGCCGGCCGACGAGCGCGTACATCGCCTCGCGCCAGGTCCAGAAGCTGCCGGCGGCGCCGGCGGGGAAAGTCTCGCCGAGGCCCCGCAGGCCGCGCTGGAAGGCGTGCGAGTGGGCCGTCACCAGTCCGGGAAGGAGGGCGCGACCGGTGAGACGCTGATCGGCCGTCCGCCCGAGAGCGCCGACCTCCGCGATCCGCCCGTCCTCGCCGACGGCGATCTGGAGACCCGATTCGAAACGGGCGCCGGTCCAGGTGAGATCGGCTTCGATCGTCTTCATGATCCTTCCTCGCGTTCCTCACAGAAGTGACGGACGGCGCTCGCGACCAGTCCGCG
>DASWQX010000490.1:0-3756 GCA_036403495.1 Thermoanaerobaculia bacterium | reverse complement strand
GGCGCCGCTTCGAGCACGGCGACCCGCCGGCCGCCCAACTTCAGGCGGAACGCCGTCGTGAGCCCGGAGATCCCCGCGCCGACCACGACCGCATCCAGGAGATCGCTCAGGAAGGCTCCAGGTGGGGGAGCGGGGCGTCGAGGACGTCCGAGAAGAGGGTGAGGACACGGAAGGTCAGCCCCCATATGGCGGAGTCGCGGAAGCGGATCGCCGGATAGAGCAGGCGCGCGCCGTTGCGCTCCCAGACGAAGCGGCTGGCGTTGCGCGGGTCCCAGAGGTGGGCGAGCGGGATCCAGTACGCCTCGGCAACCTCGTCGCTGGCGGCGAAGGGCACGAGCTCCTCGCCGAGGTAGTAGACGAAGGGGGAGAGGACCATCCGGCGGTCGGGGGCTTCGAGGCGCACCACGACGTGCGAGAGCGGGCCGATCCAGTGCGACTCGTTCAGCGCGATGCCGACCTCCTCCAGGGTCTCCCGTTCCGCCACGGCGCGCGCGCCGGAATCCTCCGCCGAGGCGCGCCCTCCCGGCAGCGCCATGTGGCCGGACCAGGGATCGAGAGGGTGCTCGGCCCGCCGGATGGCGGCCAGCGAGAGGTCGTTCCCGGTGCCCGCCAGGACCAGCGCCACGGCCGCCTCGGCGTGGTCCGCCTCGCGGGCGACCAGGGTCGGTTGATGGCGGGAGAGGGCCTCGCGGATCTGCTCGGGGGTGAACGGCATGGGGCGATCCTACAAGCCCGCCACCCCCGAGCGGAAGGTTTTCAAGGCTACGGCAAGCGCAGCGCCCAGGGCTCGATTCCGGTCGTGCCGTCGTCGGCGGCGAAGAAGAGGTCGTTGCCGGCCACGGCGAGGCTCGACGGGTGCGAGGAGAAGCCGCCCGGATTGAGATCGGCGGCCAGCCGGGTGCCCGCCGCGGTGCCGTCGCTCACCCAAAGCTCGCGGCCGTGCTCGCCGTCGTCGGCGGAGAAGAAGAGGAGGGCGCCGGCCGCCGTCAGGCTCCGCGGCGACGAGGGGAGGAGTCCGGGCAGAATGTCGCGCACCAGCCGGGTGCCCGGCCCGGTGCCGTCGGTCGCCCAGAGCTCGAAGCCGTGAACGCCATCCCGCGCCGCGAAGAACAGTTGGCTCCCGGCGGCGACGAAAGGCGGGAGCTGGGGCGAGTACCCGCCGTTGAAGCCGAGGTCGATGGTGGCCAGCGTCACCGGCGTCGGATCGCCGGGAGCCCAGCGCACCAGGGCCGGCTGTCCGCCGGTGCCGGTGTCCGCCGACAGGTAGAGAGCGCCGTTCCAGGCGGTGAGCCCGAAGGCTTGCGGCAGGAGGCCGGGGAAGAAGGGCTGGGTCCCGTTTGGAGTGCCGTCGGTCCGCCAGATCTCGACGTCGTCGCCGCCCGGTTCGAGGATCTGGAAATAGGCCTCGCCGCCGAGGTGGACGAACTGCGGGTCGAGCGCGGCGCGGGTCTGCTGGAAGCTCGAGATCTGACGGGTCCCGGCCGGCGTGCCGTCGGAGAGGAAGAGCTGCGGCACGGGCCCGCCGGCGGCATCGACCCGGGCCACGAAGAGGAAGCCGGAGCCGAAGGGGGTCACGCCGGCCGGGCAGTCCACGCCGGCGGGCATCGGCAGGATCTGTCGCGTGCCGGCGGCGGTGCCGTCGCTGGTCCAGAAAGCGCATGTGTTTCCCTGCGAGGCGACGAAGAGCAGCCCGCCGTTCCACTCCGTCCGCACCGACAGCTCGAGCCCCTGGCCCGTGCCGAAGGTGGCCAGCGGGAGCGTTCCGGGGCCGGTGCCGTCGGTTCGCCAGAGATCCAGACTCGGGGTGCCGCCTCCGCTCCCCTGCCCGCGGTCGACCTCGAAGAAGAGCCTGCCGCCGAGGGCGATCGGTGGAACGTTGGCGAAAAAGGCCTGAGGGACGTTCAGCGCGAATCCGGGGATCGGGGAGGTCCCCTGGGGCGTGCCGTCGCTCCGCCAGAGGCGCTGGAGATCGCCCTCGAAGGTCATCATCACCACGAAGCTCCCCAGGGAGGTGATGTTGGGATTGGATCCTGCGAGCCCGCTTTGCAGCACGGTCACCGTGTGGGAGCCGGCCGCCGTGCCGTCCGTGACCCTGAGCTCCAGGCCGTCGGCGCCGGCGGCGCTGAAATAGACCCGTCCGTCGAGCACGCCGATGCCGCGGGCGTAGCCCGAGAGCTGCCGGGTCCCCGCCGGGGTGCCGTCGGTCACCCAGAGCTCCTGCGGGGCGTCGGCCGGTCCCGGTTGCGCCAGAAATAGGTGCGGCCGGCGGCCTCTCCCAGCGCCACGTCGGGGCCCTGATCGAAGAACGCCGAGCAGGGTCCCGGGCAGATGTCCGCCAGCCGGCGCGTGCCGGGCCCCGTGCCGTCGGTGGCCCAGAGCTCCGCGCCGTGCGCCGGATCGGTGCCGGCGAAGAGCAGGTGGCTGGGAGCGGGGATCGGGGCCGGCGGCGGGAAGAGGAACTGGACCTCTGGACAGCCGCCCTGGCAGCCCGTCACGGGCGCCGGATGCGCGAAGGAGCCGTCCACCGTCCAGAGAGCCGTGGTGCCGGCGGGGCGCTGGGGAGCGGAGAAGATCCAGCGCCCCTTCAAGGGCTGGGGAATCGAGGCGATATCCAGCGGGCTCGCGCGGAGGTCGGACCGTTGCCGGGTGCCGGCGCGGGTGCCGTCGCTGGACCAGAACTGCGGCCCATGGACGCCGTCGCTGGCGGTGAAGATCATCTCGTCGCCGACCGGCAGCAGATAGCGGAGAATTGGGCCCTGGCAGAGGTCGTGCTCCGTGCAGGGAGGTGGCTGGAAGCGGTGGACGAGCCGGGTTCCCCGCGGCGTGCCGTCGCTCGCGAAGAGCTGCTCCGTGGTATTGAGCGAGGTGAAGAAGAGGCGCGACGGCGTCGCGCCGAGCACCGTGTCCCCGTTCACGGAGTTGTTGACCGAGGGCGCCACGAACCGAGTCCCCTCGGGGGTGCCGTCGGTGCTCCAGAGCCCGGTGTCGGCGAGGGTCGCGCCCCCCGCGAGGAAGTAGAGCTTGCCGTGAAAGGGCGTCAGGCTGTGCGGGTTGCTGCCGCCGGGACCGGGGGCGATGTCCCGGACCATCCGCGTCCCGGCCTTGGTGCCGTCGCTGCGCCAGAGCTCGCAGCCCAGGATCGGGCCGCAGGCGGTGAAGAAGAGGAAGGGGGAGTCGGGGGCGACCCTCGCGGTCTCGCCGGTCGAATCGAAGCGGCCGGTGACGGGGAAGGTCCCCGCCGGCGTGCCGTCGGTCCGCCAGAGGCGGCCGGGGCGGGGGGCGAGCAGCGCGACGCCGCCGACAGAGCCCAGCGGCCGGATCTCCTCGCAGCCGATGGGGCAGAGCCGGGAGGTCAGCTCCAGGGTCCCCTCCGCCGTGCCGTCCGTGGCCCAGAGGATCGCCTCGTCGTCAGCCGTGGCGCCGAGGGTGGAAAAGATCAGGCGGTCGCCGAGGCGGATGAAGCCGCCGGCCGAGGGGCGGGCGTCCGCCGCGTCGCCGGGCACGATGTCCGCCAGCAGCCGGGGCGCTTCCAAGGCCCGACCGGGCACCGCCGCCAGCGCTGTGGCTCCGAAGATTGCAAGAAATGCTACGAAGGAACGTCGTCTGCTCATCGGATCTCCCAAATGCGCGGACTCCTGGGAACCACCAACTCGGCGTCTAGTCCCGCGTCAAGGAGGTATGCGCGAACGGTGCCCACGGATGGTCGCGGTCGACCAGCGCGACGGCGGCCTCCCCGCCGCAGTGCTCACGGACCAG
>DASWQX010000489.1:0-6215 GCA_036403495.1 Thermoanaerobaculia bacterium | reverse complement strand
GAACCGCCTAGCCGTCGGGATCGATCTGACTCCGATTGTCAGTCTGGGGAGGGACAGGGGTGACACGCGCACCATCCGGGTCGATCTGGCTTCCATTCTTCAAAAGGGGAGTCTTCCCCAGGAGCTGCAAAAAGAGGTCCCGGAGACTAACCGAAGGCATCGTCCAGACTGAGCGGGGAGTGGCGTTGAGGACCGGCCCCCGAGCGGCTGCGACGGCAGGGAGGAGAAGCCCCAGGACCAGAACGGCTGTGAGCGCGGACCGAAGCAGGCGATTGCGGCGCATGTGAGGACCCTTCCCGGGCAGATCGCCGGCATGGCCTCCAGCGGCCCGCCCCGCCTGCCCTCAGGAAGGGATAGTGTGCGGTGGAGGTGTGGGTTGCCAAACCTTCTCCCCACCTGACCGCCTCGTCAGGCGCCCAATTCGCCTCGGAAGGCCATGCTTTCGCCTCGCGAGGCGAATCAGTGATTGTGATAAAAGCGCGTCGTGCGAGCCGTCCTCTCCCTCCTGGTTCTGGCTCTCCTGGCTCCGTGCGCGCTCCTCGCCGCCGAGCCGGCCCAGAAGGCGAGCGCCGTTCTCACCTTCCGCGCCCAGCCGGTCGCGCAGCCCAGGGCGGGGACCTGGCGGATCGTCCGGATGAGCGGTCAAGGCGACAGAGGCGAGGCCGTGCTGGAGCGGGAGGGCGCCGCGGCGGAGAAGGCTGCCGCCGTCGCCGAGCTCACCCGCCTGGCGGCAGGCTGGTCCAAGGCCCATCCGCCGGCGAAGCTCGCCGTGCATCCCGTGGGAAAGCTCGCGGCGGTCGGCGCCGAGGGGCGCGGCCCAGGCGTTCTCACCGCGTTCCTCGCCACGCTCGACCTGCGGATGGACGCCTGGGGAGCGCTCGCCAGTTTCATGGGGATCGCCGTCGGCACCGAGACTGACGGCCTCTCGCTCGGTCTCCTCCGCCGCGATCCGCTGCACGGGAACCTCGCCGCGAGCCTCACCTCCCTGCGTGAGGACCAGGGCGCTCCCGTGGCCGAGGTCGCCCTTCGCTGTCCGTCGGGGGTCACGAAGGCGTTCGTGGAGAAGCAGCTCGTCGATCGCACGGCCGCTTTCCACCGTGCCACCGGAACCACGATCGCGGTCCAGGTGGAGCTCCCGAGCGGGAGCCGCCCTTGATCTACCGGCCGCCGCCGCCCGCCGGCTTGGGCTCGCCGCTCTCGGGCTGCTTCTGCGCCTCCTGGATACAGGCCTGAGCCTGCTCCGAGTGGGCTTTCAGCGCCAGGGCCTGCTCGCAGGCCTCTCGCGCCGGCTGCCGCTGACCGAGGGCGAGAAAGACCTGCCCGAGCGCCAGATAGCCGTCGTAGTGCCCCTGATACCCCACCGACTTCGAGAACTCGTCCTTGGCCCGGGTATACAGCTTCATCTTCTTGTCGTGGTCCTGCTCTTTTTCGGCTTTCTGCCGGTCCTTGACGCCGCGCGCATACTCGATGAGCGCCTTCTCTTCGGGTGTCTTGATGTGGCTTCCCATCGATTCGGTCGGGACCGACGACATCTGAGCTCTCAGGGCAGGGGCGATCAGCAGGGCGGCGAGGGCGAACAGCACGGTCTTTTTCATGGGGAGTCTCTCCTGGTTACCTTTGGAGCTATATACGCAAGAATGCTCCAAACTGTTTAGCCAGAATTTAATGACGGACGTAAACGAAACGTTTCGCCGCGCTACTCGCCGACTCAGAGGATTCAGTGCGCCCGGGACTGCTCTTCCATCTTCTGGGCCTGGAAGTGGGAGGTGAGCGGCTCGATCAGCGGATCGAGGTTGCCTTCGAGGACGGTGGGGAGCTGGTGGATCGACAGGCCGATGCGATGGTCGGTCACCCGGCTCTGGGGGAAGTTGTAGGTGCGGATCTTCTCCGAGCGGTCGCCCGAGCCCACCATGCGGCGCCGCTCCTCGCTCATGGCGCTGTCGGCCTTCTCGCGCTCGATCTCCAGTAGGCGGCTCTTGAGCACGCGCAGCGCCTTCGCCTTGTTTTTGATCTGGCTCCGCTCGTCCTGGCAGGAGACCACGAGACCAGAGGGCAGATGGGTGAGGCGCACGGCCGAGTAGGTGGTGTTCACCCCCTGGCCGCCCGGTCCCGACGAGCAGAAACGGTCGATCCGGAGGTCCTTCTCGTCGACCTGGACGTCGACGTCCTCGGCCTCGGGGAGCACCGCGACGGTCACCGCCGAGGTGTGGATGCGCCCGGCGGCCTCGGTGGCGGGGACGCGCTGCACGCGGTGGACGCCCCCCTCGTACTTCAGGCGGCTGTAGGCGCCGCGCCCCTCGACGATGGCGGAGACCTCCTTGATCCCCCCGGCTTCCGACTCCGAGAGGTCGATCACCTCGATCCGCCAGTGCTGCTGCTCGGCGTACCGGGTGTACATGCGGAAGAGCTCGGCGGCGAACAGCGTCGCCTCGTCGCCGCCGGTGCCGGCGCGGATCTCGAGCACGACGTTCTTCTCGTCGTTCGGGTCCTTGGGCGTCAGCTCGCGCCGGAGCCGCTCCTCGAGCTCGGCGCCGCGGGCGAGGAGCTGCTGCTTCTCGTCCTGCGCCATCTCGAACAGGTCGTCGTCCTTGGGCAGCGACGCCAGCAGCTCATCGTTCTCCTCGCGCAGCTTGCGGACCTTGACGTACTCGCGGTAGAGGCGGACGGTCGGATCGATCTCCGACAGCGTCTTGTTGACCTCGCGGTAGGCCTTCGGGTCCGAGAAGATGGCGGGATCGGAGAGCCGCTGCGTCAGCTCCTGATGGGTCTTTTCGATCTCTGCGAGTTTCTCGATCATCTCTTCAAGCCCCCGCCGCCACGGCGACCGGGTCGGCGGCCACCCTGTGGTCGACCACGTCGTCCAGGAGGCCGTCCTCCCTCAACGCCTCTTCGAGCGCCGCGATGGCCACCTCCAGCATGTCGTCGGTCGGCTCCTGGGTGGTGATCCGCTGCAGCGCCAGACCCGGCGCCACCAGCACCGCGAACAGCGGCGCCGCCCGGTGCTTCGCCGTGAAGCGGAGCACCTCGTAGGAGAGCCCGGTGATCGCCGGCACCAGCAGCAGCCGCCCGGCGAACTTGACCAGGAAGGGCGCTGATTTCGGGATGAAGGCGAAGACCAGGATGGAGACCAGCAGCACGAAGAGCAGGAAGCTGGTGCCGCAACGCGGATGGAGCCGGCTCTGGACGCGGGCGTTCTCGACGGTCAGCGGCACCTGCTTCTCCCACGCGAAGACCACCTTGTGCTCCGCCCCGTGGTACTGGAACACGCGGTGGATGTCCTTCATCCGCGAGATCAGGAAGATGTAGCCGAGGAAGAACAGGGCCCGTAGCGCGCCGTCCACCAGGTTGAACGCCAGGTTGTTGAGGTGGCCGCCGAAGACGAAGCGCTCGGAGAGCTGGGTCAGCCAGAGCGGCAGCAGGAGGAAGACCACCGCCCCCACGCCGAGGCCGACGACCATCGAGCCGGCGACCGCCCAGTTGGACTTTGTCGAGGAAGAACCGGCGGCGGGCTCGGCGCCTTCCGGCTTCGCGGCGTCCTTCCCTTCATCCGGCGGCATCGCCTGCTCGGCCGAGAAGTTCAGGGCGCGGATGCCGATCGCCAGCGACTGGAAGAGCACGGCGACGCCGCGCAGGACCGGCAGCTTGAGCACCGGGTAGCGCTTGGCGAGGCTGGCCACTTTGCCGCGCTGAAAGGCGATCGAGCCGTCCGGCCGGCGGACGGCCACGCCGAAGGCGCCGGGGGAGCGCATCATCACTCCCTCGATCAGGGCCTGACCGCCGACCAGCAGCTCAGCCTCGGAGGGGCTGTTGCTAGAGCTCATGCTGTGAGATCTCCGCCCCGGACCGGCGGGGCGCCGGGAGCTCGAAGTGGACCTACTTGCTGCCGGCCGCCGCGGCGGCCGAGGACGCCGCATACCGGCGCTGGAAGCGCTCCACGCGGCCGGCGGTGTCGATCAGCTTCTGTTTGCCGGAGAAGAACGGATGGCAGGCGGAGCAGATCTCCAGCCGCACCTCGTCCTTGGTGGAGTGAGTCTCGAAGGTGTTGCCGCACGCGCAGTGCACGGTCACCATGTGAAGCGGGGGATGGATGTCTTTCTTCACGGTCGATCCTTCTCTCTTTTCGCTGTTGTCCCCTGAGGGGCTTTGACTCCAAGAACCCGAAAGCCTAGCCGATCGTCGCCGGCCTGACAAGCTTCCGAGTTCGTTCGTTGCAACAGACATCGGCCGGGCCGCATTCCCGGGGCTGCCCAAACTTCGGAGCGACCCCCTCTGGACAGCGGGGAGGCGGGTCGGATATCATGAGGCCTGCACTTTTACAATTTTATTGGTTTCGGATCTCTTCGGAAGGAAGTTACATGCCTACTTCGCGCGTCGGCGTAGCGGCTCCCGTGGCCCTCGTAAAGCACGCTCTCCTCGCCCTGACCGCTCTCTTCCTCCTCCTGCCCGGCGGCGCCGTGGCCCAGGACGACCTCGCACAGAGCCAGGAGCAGATCGCCCGGCCGGTCGCCCGTCCCCTCGGCTCCCCCATCGAGCTCCACCTGATCAAGGCCGCGAGCCCGACGATGGACCTGCGCAACCTGCCCCAGACCAAGCCCGAGAAGTTCGAGCGGCCTGAGGTCGAGGATCCGGAGCCCAATCCCGTGGAGCTTCCCGGAGGGCCGGCGCCGAGCGCCAACGCATCCATCGGGTCCGTGCCGCAGGTCAACGCCGCCGCGCCCGCCCCCCTCGCGAACTTCAACGGCCTCGACTTCGCCACCTGGGGCAACGGGCATCCTCCCGACACGGTCGGGGACGTCGGCCCCACCTACTACATCCAGGCGATCAACACGTCGATCGGTATCTTTGCGAAATCGGGCGGGGCCCCGGTGGCCGCGTTCACCTTCAATACCTTCATGAGCCAGGGCGCCTTCGGCAATCTTTGCGACACGAACAACTTCGGCGACCCCGTGATCCTCTACGACACGTTCGAGAACCGCTGGGTGATCACGGATTTCGCGTTCCAGGTCGACGGCTCGGGCAACGTCGTCAACCCGCCGGGCGCCTTTCAGTGCTTCGCGGTGTCGAAGACCGGCGATCCGGTGAGCGGCGGCTGGAACTTCTACTCCATCCACATCGCGAACGGGCTCGGCGACTACCCGAAATTCGCCGTCTGGCCGGACGGCATCTACATGTCGGCCAACGTGTTCGGCTACCCGGCCGGGGCGCCGTTCCAGAATTCGCGGGTGTTCGCGCTGAACAAGGCGCAGATGTACGCCGGCGGCCCGACCGTCCAGGTGGTCACCTTCGACGCCCCCACGGGGGATTTCACGCTCCTGCCGAGCAACGCGCGGCTGCAGAGCGGCACTCCGCCTCCCGGCACCCCGAACTATTTCCTCTCCACCTGGCAGTTCACGAACGCGGTGGGCGTCTACAAGTTCCACGTCGACTGGACCCGGATCTTGAATTCGACCTTCACCGGTCCGGATACTCCCATCGCCGCCACCAGCTGGCCGAACGCCACGGTGCCGAACGCGCTCTCCCTGGGCGGCAATTCCCTGGACGTCCTTCAGATCCGGGCGATGATGCAGAACCAGTACACGAATCTCGGTGGGGTCGAGTCGCTGTGGGCCACCCACACGGTCCGCCGGCAGGATACGACCGGCTTCGCCGCCCCGCGCTGGTACCAGGTGGACGTCACCGGCGGCACGGTGGCCGCCAACATCCCGCAGGCCGCGACCTGGGATCCGGACGGCGCGAACGTCATCTCCCGCTTCATCCCCAGCCTGGCCGTCGACCGGGCGGGGGACATGGCCCTCGGCTACAGCACCTCCAGCAGCACGACGAAGCCGGCGATCAAGTACGCCGGCCGGCTGGCGGCCGATCCGGTGAACACCTTCAGCCAGACCGAGCAGCTCCTCGTCCAGGGCGCCGGCACCCAGACCGGCAACTGCGGCGGTTCGGCCTGCATCCGCTGGGGTGACTACAGCGGCATGTCGCTCGACCCCGACGGGTGCACGTTCTGGCTCACCAACGAGTACTACGCGGCCGACGGCCTGAACCACCAGACGAGGATCGGCTCGTTCTCCTTCCCGTCATGCACCCCGCTGGGCGCCGGCGGAACGCTCTCCGGCACGGTGACCGCGACGGTCGGCGGCGCTCCGATCGCCGGCGCGACCCTGACCCTCGGTGCCCGGACGGCGACCACGGACGGGAGCGGCTTCTACTCGTTCCCCGGC